>WRKD01000198.1 GCA_009778255.1 Bacillota bacterium | reverse complement strand
AATGTTTTTGTGGCCGGGTTCATCGGTTCGCCGAAAATGAATTTGCTCCCGGCACAGGTGGAAAGCGACGGCAACACAGCAGCTTTGCGCTTCGGCGGGCAGATGCTCAAGCTACCTGAAGACAAAAGCGCCTCCCTGCTTAAGGGAGGCTATGGAAACGGTAATATCACGATGGGTATCCGGCCGGAGCATATCGAGATTCGGACGAGCTCTGGCAGTGAAGGCTCGCAGATTGAGGGCGCGCAGAGTTTTGAGACGTCAAAAGAGATCGTGGAATTGCGTGGCGCCGATAGCCTGCTGCATTTGCGTTGCGGCGAAAATCTTTTAACCGCGCGCCTGGAATCCGCCGCCGCCAAAGAAATCGGCCAGTATTGCCGTATCAGCATTATCCCAGATAAATTGCATCTGTTTGACGCGGCAAGCGGTCAAGCAATATGAAAATGTAGATTAATAATCACCCATTGTAATATGTAGGGGCCGATGCCCTCATAGGCCCGCTGTAACAACCATCAACCATCCCATTGTAAAACATAATCGGCGGGCTAACAAAATAACAGGTGTAAAAAACATAGGCGTCTTATATTGCTCAAGGAGGTAATAAATCATATGAAAAAACACATTATCATTATCGCACTTATATTATGCCTCAGCTCGCTGCTGCTGCCGGGGCGAGTCGCATGGGCGACGGACAAGGAAATTACCCTCGATTATCAGGATATAGCGGCGAGGGTAGAAAAATATAATAGTACAATGCGCATTAGTAAACTCTCACTTTCTGAAGCTCAGAGTGCGCTTAGTACGGCAAAACAGTCTAATCGTGAGCAACGTAAGCAGCGGGATTCTGTAGAGGCGGCTATTGGCGAAACAAAAGAGCTGATTGTCGGCGGAACTTTAGATGAAACACAATTGAAAGAAGCACAATCTCTGCTCTCTACTTTAGGTCAGCTTTCGGATAGCTTACGCAGCCAAAATACCAGTCAGTTGGAACGTACTATAGAAGCGATATCTCTGCAAAACGCCCAAAGCCTCGCCCAACTGATAAACGGCGCCCAGCAGCAATTTATTCGCGCCTGGCAGTTACAGCTTAACATAGATCAGCAGCAGAATAAACTAAAACAAGCTGAAGCAGCGGTAAATATAGCTAAAACGAAACTTGATCATGGCCTGGGCACAACTTGGGCGCTAGCCGAAGCCAAATTACAGGTTAGTATTGCTCAAACGGAGCTTACAGCTATGAAAAATCAATGGCAAAATATACTGACCCAATTAGAAAACTATACCGGCTATCCACAAGGGGAAATTATCGCCTTAGGTGAAGCGCCACAACTGGATGAGGAATTATTGTCAAAATTGCAGCTGCTTAAAAATATCGAATCTGCCGTTGCCGCCAATTTCTCGCTCAAGCTGCTAAGTATAGACCGTATCAACGCTTCCAGCACCAGCGCCAAAAAGAAAATAGATATACAAATAGAGCAACAACAAACCACGGTACGTCAGAATATTAAACAAAAGTACGACGCGCTGAAAGAAGCCCAGGCTAAGCTGGAATTGGCCGAGGCGGAATTGCAACAAAACGAACAACTGCTAAAAATAGCGGAAAACAGTTTTAAGCTGGGTAAAATATCTCAAAATGCATTGGATATGCAAAAAGCCGCTTATACGGCTAAAAAAATAGCGCAACAAAACGCAGCCCTCACAGTGGTGCTGGAACTGAGTGATTATCTTTCTAAGGTAAATGGGTTAAATTAATAACAGACAACTGTTAATTAAGGAGGTTTTAGTTTGCAAGAACAGAAAATAGCAGGCTGGCCAAAACTATTAATGATCATGCGCCGCTTGCGCGGAGAAAAAGGCTGTCCCTGGGATAAAGAGCAAACACATGATAGCCTGAAGCGCTATTTATTGGAAGAAAGCTATGAGGTATTAGACGCCATCGAGTCGGGCGATGATACAGCACTCTGTGAGGAATTGGGAGATGTGCTGCTACAGGTTGTTTTTCATGCACAAATCGCTGCCGAAGAAGGCAGATTTGATATTGAAGATGTGCTGGCTGCTGTAAACGGCAAAATGAAACACCGTCACCCCCATGTATTTGGAGAAAGTGCGGTCGATAATTCCGCAGCGGTGTTAACGCAGTGGGAGGCTATCAAGGCAGAAGAAAAGACCACATCGGGCGGGGCGCGGCATATCATGAAACTGAATGATAATCTGCCTGCATTGTTACTGGCGCAAAAAGTACAGGATAAAGCGGCCCGCGTGGGCTTCGACTGGCCGGATACTTCCGGCCCCTGGCAAAAGATATATGAGGAATTAGAAGAGTTAAAACAAGCTGCAAGTAAAGAAGAACGCCGTGATGAATTAGGCGATGCGGTGTTTGCCTTGGTCAACCTAGCACGCTTTATGGAACTGGACGCGGAAGACAGCCTGCGCCACACTGTAAAGAAATTTATTGCCCGTTTTGATTATATTGAAAACATTTTAAATGAAAAAAATCTGGCTTGGGCAGATTTTACATTAGGGCAACTGGACGTTTTATGGGAAGAGGCTAAGCAAGCCGGATTATAGGAGGGAAAATTTTGCGGATCGACAAATTTTTAAAGGTATCTCGTATAATTAAACGCCGTACTGTGGCAAAAGAGTTATGTGATGCGGGCAAGGTCAAATTGAACGGCCGCCCTGCTAAAGCCGGCAGTGAATTGAAAATTGGCGATAAGCTGGAAATAGGCTATGGCCCGCGCTTGCTGGAAGTAGAAATACAGCAATTGCGCGATAATGTATCGGCCAAAGATGCTGCCCTGCTCTATACTGTATTGCGCGAAGAAAAACAAGGCGACAGCATATAGGGTGTTTCCAATAACTACTCGATCATAGCCGCAAAGCTTTTTATGCTCAAACCACGAATAACGCGTATCCTGTTCATGGCCAAAGTATTTTCATTACAGGTATATTTCCCTCCGCCATTAAGCACCGCATAATTATAATATGGCGCCGCCGCCGCTTTAACAGCCGCATTGGTATATCCTACGGGATAACAAAGGGCGATGACTTGTTTGCCGGTAAGCTCTTCAATAAACTCCTTTGAAGAAGAAAGTTCCTCGATAAGCTCTTCTTTTGTCAGCTTGGTTAAGGAAGAGTGGCTTTTTGTATGGCTTTGTATAGAAACTAAACCGGAGTCAGACATTTCTACTATATCTTCGCATGATAATCTGCCTTTGCTCCACAAAGTCTCTGTTACAATAAATATCGTTGCCTTAAGATTATATTTCTTTAATAAAGGAAATAATATTGTATAATTATCCTTATAACCATCATCAAAGGTCAGCATAATAGGTTTTATAAAAGCTCCTATATTATCCAAATCCTCAAAAGTTATGGTTTGGTAGCCGTTTTCTATAATATACTTTAATTGGTTTTCTAATTCTGCCGGCCGTACGAAAAGCTCTGTCAATGAAGTGGTAGGTATATCGGCAATGGCATGATACATTAATATAGGTATTTGACGGCCCGCCGCCTTTAGGTCGGTTACCGATATTCTTTCCTCTTCTATGCTTGTATCTGTGGCATCCGCGCTTTCGGATATGACAAGTAAATCGTAAACCATTAACATTGTTTTGATAGTCTGCTCAATGGTAAAATTATTCTTAGGCGCAAATAAATCTTCCCCCATACCAGACATGATGTTTTGGGCTTGAACTTGACCAACTTCTACTCTGGCCCATGGTGCAATATCATCAGAATCGGCAAAGCTTAACTCGCTATTAAGTAATGGATAATTAAGCGACTCCATTAAGCGGGCTAAGAGAACAGCCGCTTCTTCACGGCTTATACAGCGGTCTGGCTCAAAGATATTCTCTTCTACCCCCTGCACCACTCCAATTCCAGCCATTTTGCATACATTAAGGTCGGTGGAATCGTAAAAATATACATATTCAGTAATTTCTGCACCTATAACTCTCTCGCAGGCAAGCACAGCAATAGCGCAAAACTCTGCTCTACTAATAGGTTGCGTAAAACGCCAATAAAACTGATCTGGTATTAAGCCAAGCTCAGCAGAACGGGCGATAAAAGGGATGGCCCATAACGAAGGTTCGCCATCTTCAGCTAAGGCTATAGACGAGCTAGTGAGAATTAAAATTAGCAAAAATATACATATAACGGCGTATTTTTTCATTAGGGTACCTCTCACTAAGTCAATGCTTGACAATGGCAAACGCAATATCACCTGCGGCATTATCTAGTTTTACCGAAGTCGCTTCCGGTAATTTTGTACAAAAATCTTTATTTCCTTCAATTTCCACTCGCCGGAATATATAACTTGTTCTTAATGTAGCAAATGCAGGCGCGGCATAGCTATGCCGTAAAACTTCTCCTGCCGTAAGCACTGTAGTCAAAGGATCGGCGTCATGCTGGTTTTGCAAATACTGCAGCAAAGCAAAGCTGGTCAGATAATCTTTGCAGGCGGCAGACAACATAGCGCCAAGCTTATTCAATTCTATTGTATTTTCTGCCCCGCCTGCCAGATACATTAAACCACTATTTGTAAAGGATAAACATTCAGAACGCAACTCTAAAAACATGCTTTTGGCTGCCTCAAAATCTCCGGCTTCTATCAAGCCCCAGATCAGGCAGGCTTTAGATAAAGGTAAGAGATGTGGATTTCTAAGCATTAATTTAATATCCTGCAAAACGGGCTGACCCAAGGCAGCCAGGGCGCATAAGGCTTGGGCGCGCTCTTTTTGAGAAGAGGAGCTCATGGTTTGTTTTTTGAAGTAATTGCTTAAAGCAGCTTCATCGCAAACTTCTATTTCCCGTTCCGCCAATAAAGCCGCCCTTAAAGAAAGAAATGCATCGGCCGGAGCATGCGGAAAAAGAGAAACCCCGCCGGCCGACTGTTGATACTCATACCAGTTAGACATATTACTCAACTCTAGCGGCACATAGCTTTCTTTACATATATCGGCTAAAAGTTTTTCGCTATAAAGCTTAGCCCAGCATTGTTCTATACCTTGATCCGGCTCATTAAGAATAGATGATAACAATTCAATTGCCTGAATACGTATGCCGCTGCTAATAAAAAGCCATTCTTCTGCGTCTTTTTCATGTGGAATTAACTGGTCTGTTAAAGATGTCGGGACCAGTGTCAGCGGCATTTGTATATTGCCTGCTAAAGGTAGCGCTTCATCTGCCACAGCAAAGGCATATAATTGCCATTCACCCGGCTCAATATCTGCGGGCAGTTGTAATTCCGCTTTGCCATTTTTATCTGTTTTTAAAGCTGAAAAACAAAGTGACTTTTGCCCCCAGGTTATAGTGTTATTAATATTGGGTAGGTTTTCTCGAGACGCGTAAAGTTTATCTGCAAACCATTTTTGCTGATTAGGCATATAAAGTGTGGTGGCCATATCGGCAAAAAACCGGTTTTTAGGGGCTATCATAGCCAGTAAATCGGCTTTAGGAGCTGCTTTTCCATTAGCTTGTCGTATAGTAAAGCTAATAGTGCTATCCCCCATAACCGCATCTATAGAAAGTTTATAAGCAGAAGCATCCGCTAATAAACAGCATTTTGGCGTAGTCAAAAACTTACCCTCGCAAAATAAAACCGCCTGCCAATACGCGCCTCCCACATCATCTGGACCAAAAACGCTACGATAAACTTTTTGCCGATTCAGCATTGCTTCTTTTATAACATTTCCACTCTTTATTAAAAGATACTCCGTAGTATCCTCGGTTATACCCAAAAGCTCAAGAGTGTATTCTTGATCTAAAGCATAAGCCTCTTGGTCGGAAACTACTAGTAAATTACTGTTTTCTATAGTAGGTTTTTGCGGAAAAACAGGTTCTTTTTCTACCATAAAATCTTTACTAATCAACATTTGCCCGCTTTGCCAAATTTGCAATTTATACAAACCGGGCAATAGAAGCGGCAGCTTTATACTACCAAAAAATACATTGTTTTTTAGCGGAGCATAGTTTTGCCATATCGGTTCTTGCTCATTTTGCTCTGCATAAATATATACACTAACACGGTTCCATTCCCACTCTTTATGGTCGCGCCGCCGCATATACCCCCAAAAATCTACATTATCGCCATTACTATAAATATCCTGATTCAAAACAATATATTGCCATATATCCTCATATGCCGGCTCAAGACCAATATTGGGATCGTATAATACCAGTTCTGCATTTTCATGAAGCAGTAAATATACATCTTCGCCAACTGGAAATAAATTTTGCGCATCCTGTTCTGTTTGCCGATGCGCGGTTTTCATGCGTAACAGGCCCTCTGCATTTGTTTTTCCGGTTGATCCGCTATTTATATGTATTATGCGGCAAGCATTAGCCGGACCGCTATGTAAATTTTGCACCCACAACAAATCCTCTTCTAATGAAGACATCCAATATGCACAGAGACTGCTAATTTGAAAACGTATATCTCTGTTTTGTCCCTTATAAGTGATCTGTAATAAATAGCAGCCCTCGGGCAACAGTTCCGGCCACTGAAAACTATAGCCGAGCTTATCTTGAATTATACTAAGTTCATAGGCATTAAGCCGCTTAAGCCCGGCGATGTCTGTACCCTGAGGATAAATACCCATATAACTCCAATTCGGATAATGCCTTTTAAAATATAAAATGTCTTCCGCATATGCTTGAGTATTGGGAAAGTGGTATAAAACGGCGTTTATTTTAGCCGCTTCATTAAAAGAGCTTTCGGCAAGTTGTACTGTATTATTATCTTGATCAAAAAAAGTGCAGCCAAATGAAATGTTTTGCCCCGGAACAAAAGTCGAAAGCGCCTCAACTTTCCACAAAACCTGCTGTGCTTGATCTAAGCTAGCGGTGGTTTCAAAAGCAAAGCAGTATTGATTCGCCAGCTTAAGATCGCTATCTAGAGCTGGCAAACCGGCGTCAAGCGTCACTTCGTATATTGTAAGGGCTGTTAAGTCTTGAGATAAATTAAAGCGCAGGCAATTATCATTCTGCTCAAAAGTTCCATTTACCGCTGGTTCTATATGAAAAAAATCCGGAAGAGAATTGAGATCGGCCTGCAGGTTTTGATTAAAGTATATCTCTATAGCGCTGTTTTGTGCAATAAATGTAGAAAACATCGCGGGAAAAGCTTTCTTAACAAGCCATTCTTGTTTGGTTTGAAAGGACCAATACAGGGTTTCGCTTTCGGTTTGTAAAGCAAAACGGTAAATTTGCGCTGTTTGCAAAGGTTCTACCGGCACCACAAGAACCTCTGTGGCCTGTAAACCTTGATGAAAATTTAATTCTATTGCCGGTTCTACTACAAGAAAACGCCGCACAGCATTGGCGCTGGTATTTTCAGAAAAAATAAAATGAAAGGCAGAGCTGATATCCACACCGCCGGCATCTGCTAGAGTTGCTTCACAGAGGGCATATTGCGCCGCATTCCGGGAGATTTGGCGCGTATTGTTTAAAAGCAGCACCGCACCGAGAACAATGCCAATCAAAGCTATGCCGATCAGCCAATAGGCGCTCTTACGCATATTCTACTCCAATTAATAAATAAAAGCATTAATCCAATAAGCGCGAGAAATCTAAGGTAGCAAAATAATCATCCAATGTTTCGGCGCGACGTATTTGTTCTACTCTGCCATCCTCACACAAAAGCAGCTCTTTTCCCCGCAGCCTGCCATTATAATTAAAACCCATAGCATGACCATGCGCCCCCGTATCATGCAAAACCAGTAAATCGCCTATCTCAATTTTAGGCAAAGCGCGGTCTATGGCAAACTTATCATTGTTTTCACATAAAGAACCGGTTATATCATATATATGATCATGCACATCCTGTTCTTTGCCCAGCACCGTGATATGATGATAAGCGCCATACAAAGCCGGGCGCATTAAGTCGGCCATACAGGCGTCTAAACCAATGTATTGTTTATAAGTGTCTTTATGATGTAAAACTTTGGCTATCAAATAACCGTAAGGCCCGCTCACAGCACGGCCGCATTCTAAATGCAAGTGCAGTTTATCCAGGCCGGCAGGTTTTAGTATACGATGGTATTCTTCGTTTATACATTGTCCTAGCCAGGCAAAATCTAAGGCCACTTCCTCCGGCTTATATGGTATGCCTACGCCGCCGCCTAAATTTATAAATTCCAATTCGATGCCCAAACTCTCTTTTACTTTTACGGCCAGCTCGAACATGATTATCGCTGTTTCAATAAAGGAAGCTCCCTGCAATTCATTAGAAATAACCATGGTATGTAGGCCTAAACGCTTTACCCCCTTATTTTTGCAATAAATCAAGGCGCGCATTATTTGGGGCAAGGTCAACCCGTATTTAGCTTGTTCGGGAAAACCAATTATTTCATTACCACCCTTACGCAAACTGCCGGGATTATAGCGAAAACTCAAAACATCAGGCAGTGTTGAGAATTTTTCAATAAAAGCCAGATGACTGATATCGTCCAAATTAAGTATAGCGCCCAGCTGCAAAGCTTTGAGATACTCTTCTGTTGGCGTATCATTACTGGAAAAGAATATTTCTTCCCCACTAATGCCGGCTTTTTGAGAAAGAATCAATTCGGAAAGCGAACTGCAATCCGTACCAAAGCCTTCTTCATGCAAAATCTTTAATATATAAGGGTTGGGCAATGCTTTAACGGCAAAATGCTCTTTAAAATGAGGCGCCCAAGAAAAAGCGGAATTTATGGCGCGGGCATTAGCGCGCAGAGGAGCTTCTAAATATAGATAAAAAGGGGTACCATATGTAGCGGCTATATTAAACAATTGTTCTATAGGAACCGGAATAGTTTTAATCGTCATAAGCAGCCCCCAGATCGAAAGCCCGTAAATTAAGTTCTTCAAATTGAGGTTTAACAGCTGCACTAATAGCTTGATGCCAATCTGAAAGAGAAAAAGCCATATTCTGAGAAAGCTTGCCTAAAAGCACAGTATTGACGGCTTTGTCATTGCCTGCTTGCAAGGCTAATTCATATGCGTTGAGCAGTGAAAGAGATCCACTAAAAGTCTGCAGGCGCTGATCGATATCCGCAGGGTAAATCATGGAACCGTTCAGTACCGGTAAGGGAGGTATTTCTTGGCTGTTTACTATCATACGGCCCAGAGGCTTAAGTAATGGCAGCATACGCAATGCTTCCAGTTTTTCAAAAGCTAAGAGAATATCTACCTCTCCGGGATCAATGATGGGAGAATGCACTTCATCTCCATAGCGTACCTGAGTAAGTACCGAACCGCCGCGCTGACTCATGCCATGCACCTCAGATACTTTCACATCGTATGTGGCTTTAAGCGCCAAAAGGGAGATGATTCTTCCGGCTAAAATTGTTCCCTGGCCGCCCACACCTGCTATCATAATATTGGTTATAGAGCTCATTTATTATCCCTCCCGTAAATGGCTTTTTTGGCGCATAAACCGGCACACAGTGCACAACCCGTGCATTGGCTACTATCTATAACAGTTTTCGTCCCCTTTAAACTCAGCGCAGGGCAACCTATAGAAAGACACACCTTACAGCCTACGCAAATTTCCCAATCAACAAATAAAGGTTTGTCGCGTTTTACATAAGGCAGTAGTATACAAGGATACTTACTGATGATGACCGCCGGGCCAACAAATTCCTGCGCCCCTTTTAACGCAGCTGTTAAAGCCTTTTGATCGAAAGGATTTACTGTTTTAACATATTCTACGCCGCAGGCTTTAGACAATGCGGCTAAATCTAAAACCGGCGCCGGTAAAGATCGTACATTATAGCCGCTGGCCGGATTATGCTGATGCCCGGTCATGGCGGTGATGCTATTATCCAAAATGACCACCGTGATTTGGGCCTGATTATAAACGGCATTGATCAAACCGGTAATTCCGGAATGGATAAAGGTAGATTCCCCCAATACCGAAAGTGGTTTAACTTTAGCATTTTCCTGAGCTTTAGCCAGTCCATGAGACATAGTGACCGAGGCGCCCATGCATACCGTGGTATCGATAGCGGAAAGCGGCGGACCGGCAGCCAGGGTATAACAACCGATATCTCCCATAACCGGCGCCTTCAATTTTTTTATTGCCGTAAAAGTTGCCCGATGAGGGCAGCCGGCGCATAGTACGGGCGGACGCGGCGGTAAATTAGGAGTTTCTTCGTGCAGTATTGTATCCTGCTTAGTTATAGCGGTTTTTATTTGCGGCGGAAAAATCTCGCCCAGCAGGGAAAACAATTCCTTGCCACAGCATTTTATACCCCAACTTTTAAGCTGTTGCTCATAAAATGCGTCTAATTCTTCCACCACATAGAGTTTTTCTACAGCTGCGGAGAAATCGCATAGGCGCTGTTTAGGTAAAGGATTGACCAAGCCTAATTTAAACACGCTGGCTTGTGGCAAAGCTTCGCGTACATATTGGTAGGCTGCGCCGGAACAAACTATACCTATTGCTTTATCCCGTAATTCCAAACGGTTCACTTCCGTTTTTTCCGCATAAGCGCTTAATTCCAACATACGCTTTTCCAGCACTGCATGACGCGGGCGCGCCCCGGCCGGGGCCATAACATATTTTTGTATATCGCGCACATAAGGCTTTATGCTTTGTTCTGTTCTCTTTGACAATTCCACCGTACTTTGCCCATGAGAGACGCGGGTGGTTAAGCGTAATAGTACCGGCGTATCGAATTCTTCGGAAAGATCGAGCGCCAATTCGGTGAAAGCCAGGGCTTCTGCGCTATCTGAAGGTTCTAAACAGGGAATTTTAGCTGCCAAGGCATAATGACGGTTATCTTGCTCATTTTGGGAACTGTGCATACCAGGGTCGTCTGCGCTAATAATTACCAACCCGGCGTTGATGCCGGTATAGGCGGCGGTAAATAAAGGGTCGGCAGCTACATTCAAGCCCACATGTTTCATGGCAGCCATAGAGCGCGCCCCGCCCACTGCCGCGCCTAAAGCAACTTCCAGGGCTACTTTTTCATTAGGCGCCCATTCCGCATACAGTTCTGCATAATGGGCGGCATTTTCGGTTATTTCTGTACTGGGCGTACCAGGGTATGCGCTTACCACTTTTCCACCGGCTTGCCAAAAACCACGGGCCACCGCCTCATTGCCTGTTAACAGCTTTTTTGTCATAAAAACAATACACCTCCCAATAATTGCTTAGTAAATCTTTTCTTAATATCCGTTTACTCTTCTTTTTCAAGTAGCCATAAACGCATTTCGTCGATAGCTTGAGCAGCCGCTTCGGGAGCAGGGCCGCCATAATTAGCGCGCGCACTTAAGCAACTTTGCAGTGAAATAGCCTCGTATATATCTTCTTCAAAAAGCGGGTTTAGGGCGCGCATTTCTTTAAGGCTCAATTCTTCTAAGGTTTTATCGTTTTTTTCGGCATATAGCACCAATTTGCCGGCAACTTCATGCGCCGAACGAAAGGGCAAGCCTTTCCGTGCTAAATAATCGGCCACATCTGTGGCATTTATAAAGCCCTGCCCTGCTGCGCGGCGCATTTTTTGCTTATCAACCTGTAAGCCTGCAAGCATGGGCGAAAATACTTGTAAACAAATCCGCAATGTATCGACAGCATCAAATACCGCTTCTTTATCTTCCTGCATATCTTTATTATATGCTAAAGGCAAGCTTTTCATAACCGTTAATAGCGCCAGCAAATCTCCATAAACACGGCCAGTTTTGCCGCGTATCAGTTCCGCCATATCGGGGTTTTTCTTTTGTGGCATAATAGAAGAGCCTGTGCTAAAACTATCGCTTAGGTGGATGAAAGAAAACTCCCGGCTGCTCCACAGTATTATCTCTTCGCAAAAGCGGGAAAGATGCATCATGATAAGGGCGGCGTCGAAAAGAAATTCTAAGGCGAAATCACGATCAGATACACTATCTAAAGAATTGGCTGTGGGCGCTGTAAATTCAAGTTGCAGAGCCGTATCGTGGCGATCGATAGGAAAAGTTGTTCCAGCCAGCGCACCACTGCCCAGAGGACAAAAATTAGCCCGCTTACGCGCATCGCGCAGGCGGTCAAAATCGCGCTTAAACATTTGCGCATAAGCCAGTAAATGATGGGCAAAGGTGATAGGCTGAGCCGGTTGTAAATGTGTATAACCCGGCATCAACGTCTCTACATGTTGTTTTGCCAATACGGTTAAAGTCATGATCAATTCTTTGAGCAAACACTCTATATTCAGCGTCTCGCGTCTTAAATACAGTTTAAAATCTGTTGCCACTTGGTCATTACGACTACGCGCCGTATGCAATTTTTTCCCTAAATCCCCCACTTTTTGTATTAACAGCAGCTCGATATTCATATGAATATCTTCCGCCGTTACAGTGAATTCCACCCGGCCTTGTTCAATTTCTGTTGCCAGTTCGCGCAGGGCCTCTATTAATAGCATCGCCTCTTCTTGGCTGATAATGCCATTTGCGCCTAACATTGAGGCATGAGCCATAGAAGCGGCAATATCTTCGCCATACAGCCTTTTATCGAAGTCAATGGAAGAATTAAAAACTTCGGCTTTGCTATCTGTATTTTCTGTAAAACGCCCGCCCCATAATTTCAAGCCTGTATCCTCCGTTCAACTGTAGCTTATAGGTATATTTAATTTAAGAAAGCGTTGTGTGGCTTAACTACGTATGCTGTATTACGATTCTTATATAAAACATTATTCTTCTCGCGTTTACCTGGCATAATTTTTGGAAGATAAAACATTATAACCGTGTAGGCGCAGCATTTCTACAATGGGGTCTATATCACCGGTAGCCAAACGGATAACCGCTTCATAAGTAGAATCATTGCTGGGTGGGAAAACGGCTATGCGTACGATATTTACCTCGGCTTTTTGAATGATATTGGTGATCTCTGCTAAAACACCGGGTTTATCCGGCAATGCGACAGTAAGGCGGCTGCCGGAAGAGCTTACGCCCAAAAGCTCCACAAAAGCGTCAAATATATTACTTTCGGTTATTATACCCACCAAAGCGCCGTCTTTATCTACCACGGGCAGCGAACTGATTTTATAAGCACGCATCAATAACGCAGCTTCCTCAATAAAATCATCGCTTTCTATAGTGATAAGCTTCTGATGTTCCGGTAAGGCATCTTTTACTTTAACACGGTCGAACAAATAAGTGGCTTCATGTACATCTAAAGTGCTGACCTGCGAGGGCATGGCGCGTCGCACATCGGAAATAGTGAGTATACCGGTCAGTTTGCCGCCGTCTACCACCGGCAAATGGCGTATACCTTTATCTCGCATTATTTTCATGGCTGTTTCCAGTGTTTCATTACGACCGATAACCGTTAATTCTTTATTCATTCTTTCATTGATACGCATATCTTATCTCCTTTTCTATACGGTTTTCATCAAAACTCAACATATAATATGAATTGTAATAAAAAAAAAACAAAAAGTCAAGATATTTACACCCGTCACGGTAAACACTCTTGTAAACGCAGATAAGCGCCAGCCGGGTCTTCTTGGGCGAATACGGCCGCTCCGGCCACTAGAATATCTGCTCCTGCTTGCGCAAGCATGAACGCATTATCCTCGTTTACGCCGCCGTCTACCTCGATAAAAAATGAAAGATCAAGCGCGGTACGCCATTCATATAATCTGCGTATTTTATCCAGAGTTGCGGGAATAAAGCATTGCCCGCCAAAGCCCGGGTTTACGCTCATGAGCAGCACAACATGTAATTCAGGTAAAATTTCTTCTAAAAAACTCAAAGGGGTGGCAGGGTTAACGGCTGCTCCGGCTTTTAGACCCAGTTTTTCAATCAATTGCAGTGTTCGATGTATATGACGACAAGCTTCCGTATGTACGGTTATAATATCCGCTCCTGCTGCAGCAAAATCTGCTATAAAACGATCTGGTTCTTCCAGCATCAAATGGGTGTCAAAAACCATTCTGCTATGAGAACGCAAACCTTTGATAAAATGAGCTCCCATGGAGATATTGGGCACAAAGCAGCCGTCCATAACATCTAAATGCAGATATTGACAACCGGCTTCTTCCAAGCCTTTTATCTGCTCGGCTACCCGCCAAATATCCGCAGATAAAAAAGAAGGGGCAATATAGTGCATAGCATTATCCTCTTTCTTCTAGTTCATGTAATAAACGCAAATAACGTTGATAACGGTCTGCATCCAGTTTGCCTTGCGCCAAATATTCCTTAATGGCGCAGTTGGGTTCATGGTGATGCAAACATCCCAAAAATCGGCATTCGTCCGAAATTTGCGCATATTCCGGGTAAAGCTGCGGTAGTTTTGGGGCTTTTAAAGCCCGGGGTAATTCCAATAAAGAAAAACCCGGAGTATCTGCAACCAAACCGGCGCCGGGCAAGGGCAACAGGCTGACATGGCGGGTAGTATGCTTGCCTCGCTGTAAGCGAGAGCTTATCTCCCCTACCGCAGCCCGGTTTTCGGGTAGAAGCATATTCAACAGACTTGATTTACCCACACCTGAAGGCCCTGCTAATACGGATATTTTATGGGATAACAGTTGTAGCAAAACATCAAGTCCCTGGCCGTTAACAGCCGATGTAACTATAACACTATACCCTGCGCGGCGGTAAACCTCTGTTACTTGCGGTAAATCATCATTGGCTAAATCGCTTTTATTGAAACAGATGGCAGCTTCTATATTATAATAAGCCGCTGTCAGCAATATTTTATCTAAAAGCAATAAATTGTAGCACGGTTCACGAAAAGCCAATTCAGCCAGGCATAATTCAATATTGGCAATGCGCGGGCGCGGCAAAAGATTATTTCTTGGCAGCACAGCTTCCACCATACCTGTTTTTTCTTTACCCAGCTGTTGGCTAAGGGAAACTTGTACTAAATCGCCTACACAAACACCACCTTCAATACCAGCTAAGGCGCCTTTCTGCTTCAATTTGCCGCGCAACCGGCAATCTATTTGTTCTTTTTTTGTCAATACCCGGTAAAAACCGCCGCGCGCGGATAATACCCTGCCAGGGATAAATTTGTCTTCCATTGAGCTTCCTATATCTATATATTAGTTTGGTCTTTTAAAATGCCGTCGCAATAGATGAATATGGTTGCCGGGCTGAAATATGTAACCATTTGCTGTAAAGAATAGCCCGGGCTCAGCGATTGATTGAAAGCTTCTGTTATACCGCGGGAATCTTCTACTTCAATAGAAATATGGTGACTGATTCCGTCATCCGGCACCTCAAAATATACAGTAGTAGATTTAGCTATCACTACCGGGCCAGGTCCGCGGCTTACTATCAAATCGACAGTGTCGTCTTGATTTAATTCGGCTGCCGGGGCAACACTCTGGTTTATTACTATATCGGCGTAATATTTAGAGCTTTCTTCGTATTTTATAGAGCCGACTCTTAAGCCGGCTTCTATCAACAGAGCCTTGGCATCTTCCAATGTTTCCTCTATCACTTTAGGCGCTACTGCCGGTATTGGTTCGATTCCCAAACTTACTGTAAGCAAGACCGATGTGCCGCCGGCTACTCTGGCGCCGGAAACTGGATCTTGCCGGATAATCTCACCGGCTAAAAAATCTTCACTATATTCAGGCTCCGTATACTCAAAATTCAAGCCTCTATTTGTCAGTTTGGTAACAGCCATCCGCTCTGTTTCGCCTACTACCCCCGGCACCTCGGTCAGGCGCGGACCATCGCTTACCGTTAGTAAAATATCGCTTCCTGGTTTTACTTTAGAATCTGCCGGCACATTTTGTCGCATAACTGTATTGATGAGTATGTTCTCGTCATTACGGCGTTCGGTGCGCGGAACTAATCCTAAATCTACCAATATAGCTTCCGCTTTGTCCAAATCCATATCAACTACATAAGGCACGATAATATTATTGTCTGCCACCTGTATATCATTGCCAAAGAATAAATCTCTCAGCTGGCCCACAGCCCAAATCATGGTTGCGGCAAAAGCCAGCAGCAATAATACTAAAATAACGCTCATAGCGCTGATGCGACGGCGCGGCGCAGTGCGGGCCGAACGATAATCAGGCTCGGGAGTTTTGGGGGCTGCAGTATGTTCTTTGGGGGAACGTTTGAGAAGATTGGCAAGAGATTTATTCGGTTCAAGTTGAATATCCATATCTTTAACAGGCAATATGGCAGTCAGTTTACGGGTATTTTCCAGATTTTCTTCCGGCAAGGGAACATATACGCTATTTAAGCCTTCGGTGGCGTTACGTATAGCTTCCATCATTTCCCTAACATTATCATAACGTGTATCCGGATTTTTACGCATGGCGCGCATTACCACATATGAAAGCCCCATGGGTACTTTGGTGTTCAATTGATGTGGTAATATCAATTCCGCCTGTACATGTTGCATGGCGATGCTAATGGGGGTATCGCCGGAAAAAGGCAGCTGCCCGGTGAGCATTTCGTAAAATACCACCCCAGCCGAATAAATATCCGATTTTTCTGTTACCGGCTGACCTTGTACTTGTTCCGGCGCTATATAATGCACGGAACCCATAATACGAGAGGAAGTATTATAAGTTTGCGTCATATCGGTCATGCCCACGGCAATACCAAAATCCGTTACTTTGGCCCGGCCGTCTTTGCTTAGAAGAATATTATGCGGTTTAATATCTCGGTGAATTATCCCATGCTCATGGGCATAGCTAATACCGTCTAATATCTGCATCATAATCACGGAAGCTATTTGAACAGTGAGCACGCCTTTTTGTTTTATATATTCTTTTAAAGAATGCCCTTCTACAAATTCCATAACAATATAATGCATGTTTTCTTCAAAACCTACATCATAAACAGAAACTATATTGCCATGAGAAAGGCTGGCAACTGCTTGAGCTTCGCGGCGAAAACGGCGTACGAATTCATCATTACTGGCGTATTCCTCACGCAGGATTTTAATAGTAACTTTACGATTAAGTAAAATATCTTGTCCTTTGTAGACAACAGATGTGCCTCCAGAACCCAGTTTTTCTTGAATTTGATAACGCTCGTTAAAGAGCTTACCTATCACTACTCTTCCCCCCTGCTCTACTCATAACTTATCAATATCAAAGATATATTATCATAACCACCGCGATTGAAAGCAGTTTGCGCCATAAAATCGATAGCGCTTTTCAGGTTAACTGCCCTAAGGGTTATTTCCTGCATTTCTTGTGGCGTTACCAGGGTATATAAACCGTCGCTGCATAGCAGTAAATAATCGCCTTTTGTCCAAGAAACGGTACGTTCTTGCACTTCAACTAAAACATCTTGCCCAATAGAGCGCAATAAAACATGGCGCTGAGGATGATGTTTTGCTTCTTCAATACTTATTTGCCCTTCAGAAAGCAGTGCCTGAACCAAAGTATGATCTTCCGATAATTGCTCTATATGATGGCGATTATAAAGATAAGCGCGGCTGTCGCCCACATGTACCAGATGAATATTGTTGCCGCGCACAGCCGCCGCTGTCATGGTTGTTCCCATGCCCTGCGTTTTTTTTTCTTTGCCGGCTCTATGTAATATATCATTAGC
>WRKD01000197.1 GCA_009778255.1 Bacillota bacterium | reverse complement strand
CCCGTGTTTCCTTGAGCTTTTCCAAAACCTCGCAAGTACCCCAAACGGCCCGGTTGACGATGAGAGCCTTAACGTCCTTGTCGGCGGCTATCCCAGACGCGATTTCGATCATTTCTTCCCGCCCCGCCCAGTTATCTTCCGGCCAGACCCGGTGAACTATCTTATCCCCGCCGTATTTTTGCACCACCTCCACGGCTGAGCGGTATTCTTCCTCTCCCGCGGCGGCGCTAAGAGTGATAATAGCGATTTTACCGGGAAACGGCTGCGGCTCATCTGGCGGCGAGGGCGGTATTATATCGGCGGAAACCGCGGGCGGCGGCGCTTCCTCCGGTAAAGGTCGTTCGAGCGACATATCCGCGCAGGCCGTAAGGAGCAGCGGCAGAGCAACCATCACAAGCATGGATTTAAATCCCCGCTCCATATTTGCATTGACCTCCCCTCTTTTATACAACTTTCGCGCCGAAAGGCATGAGGGCGAGTTTCGCTATTTTGAAACATTGCAGTCCGAAGGGAATGCCGATAATGGTACAGCACAATAACAAGCCGTTTACGGCGGCGCACACTGCCAAAGGGATGCCGCTGATGAGTATCCAGAGAATATTCGCGAGAAGCGAAGGCGCGCCGCCGCCGTAGATCACTTCTTTTTCGAAGGGGGCCAGCGCTAAAGAAGCGAACTTGAAACACTGCAGCCCGATGGGTATACTGATGACCGTGACGCACCACACAAGCCCCATCAAGAACCAAGCCAATGCCTGCCATATCCCACCGCATAATATCCAGATCAAATTACCTAAACAACTCATTTGTTAGCTCCTTGTAAATCCTTTATATGCTGAAGATGTATCCCCACATGACCGATACCGAGAATGATCGACGCCGTTATCAGCCATATCACTTTACCGTAGACGCCCAGCAGCAGAAATGCAGCCACAGGAAGGGCCGCACCCGGCGCGGGTATGCCGTAGAAGGGGCGGTAGAAATCCACAACAGTTTGCTTGCCGCGAAAATACCGCAGCCAGAATAACTCGTATACTATCATCAAAGCCGCCGAGATAATAAGCCAACCCGTCCACAGTTCTATGCTACGCGGATTGTAGTCGGTAAAAAGCAGTATGGAAGCTGTACACAATACCTGCCCCACACGTTCCAAAGCCAATAAGAGCTTATTTTCACCCGCAGGGTCGTAGCCCTGCGGCTTACGCCTTGCCCACAGAGAATTGGGTATCCACAGCATAAGAAGGTATATCAACCCAATATATGAAAATCCGAAATTCCCGAGCATCATCTACCTCCCATACGCGAACCTGCGTATCTTCTGCTCACCGGCGGCAGGATTCAGTTTTAGCACCCGCTCGCGGATCGCGGCGTAGGCGTCTGCTTCGTTGAGCCTTGCGGCGCGGGCGAAGACGTCTGTGTTCTCCCAAAAACGTTCCGTGGTGCAGAATATGGTCGTTTCCCAGCCGTATTCCTTACCTTGAGCGTTCATACGGCGGCGTGTTCCGCATATTGTGAGGTATAGCCGCATTTGCAGCTCGGTAAGCGCGGCATCGAATTTGCTTTTATCCTCGCGCCCAAAACCGCCATACGCCTTCATTTCATGCACCGGCAATTCGCCGTATTCACAGATAATGTCATAGATTCGCTTGGTGTTATGGCTGATCAGCCCATCCGTATATTCATCCTTAAATTCCAGCCCGCCGCGGCGGAGCGCCAGAAAATACGGGTAAAACTCCTGTGTGATGAAACCGGATTTTTTAAAGAAGCACTTGGAATAGGCGATACCATCACATTCTTTGAGAACACGGATGCGCCATTCCCAGGGATCGGTATCCGAATCGCCCGTATGCCAGATGACCGGCGAACCGGGCGGCACGTTTTGCCAATCGTAATCCACAATGGCATATATACCCTCGTCATTGCCGCCTCCGATGGAAAAGCCGGAGGAAAGCAGGATTTTAACGAAATCATTGAAATTGTTTAGAACCATAATTCGGTATCCTCGTTTAATTGATATCGTTCGACATCGTAGGGGCGCGCATTGCGCGTCCGTTGTTTTATTGGACGGTAAACATTTGCGGGACAATCAACGTTGGCGGGATGGTAAACGTTTGTACGGGATTGGTTGTTGATGTTTTGGGGGTGAAAACAATCCTTTTGCCAATTCTGTGGGTTTTTATCAATATACCGCCATATGCGTGCATAATCGGCCTTATTGCGAACAACATGGTCATAAAATAATTTTTGCCAAATGGAATAACCAATTTGTTTTGAAACATACCCCTTCATTTGATTTATAACCGTCGATACCGTAGGGGCGCGCATTGCGCGTCCGTGGTTTTCATCGCGTCCGTGGTTTTCATCGCGTCCGTGGTCTTCATCGCGTCCGTTATTATGATCAATAATCAAGATCATATGTAAATGATTGGGCATAATAACATATTTATCTACCATGACGGATTGATAAATATGTGGGATTTTTTCTATTGCCTTTTTAACGGTTTCGCCGATATCTGATAATGGTGTGCGTTCATCAACGGATAATGGTGTGCGGTAATCAACGGATAATGGTGTGCGTTCATCAACGGATAATGGTGTGCGTTCATCAACGGATAATGGTGTGCGTTCATCAGCGGACGCGCAATGCGCGCCCCTACGACGACACCACAATAATTCATGACGGTCTTTTGTGCATATGGTAATATAATACGCGCCGTTTTGATTGTAATTATAATTTTTTAATCGATTTGGCTTTCTAACGGGTAAATTTTTGATTAATAACACATCCTTTGCGGGACGATCTTCGGTTATATGACCGGACATCATTTATATTTTTGCCGTAGGCAAAAATATAATATCAATACCAGCACAGCCAGTAATATTAAGAACATTATCATCCCCACGGGGTGCCAGGTATGCAGCCAAGAGAGTTTATTCGCGAAGCTGCCCAAAGCCCAGGCATGGCCGGTGGGCAGCAGGTCTTTCCAGGTGAGGCAGATAGCCAGTACTTGCAGGGCCAGGGTTACCAGGGCGGCTATACCGGCGAGCAGTGCTAAAGCGGCCAGGGTTGTGGTTAGGAGGCCGCCGAAGTGGGCGGTTAATAACTCGCGCGGATAGAGTTGTTTGAGCTGTTCGCGGTAAAAGGGCAGGCGTTTAAAGAGCAAGCCGGCGCAGCGGCGCAGCAGTAGCAGGATGATGAGGATAAGGACGGTATAGAGGGCTACAGTGAGGCGCTGGGCGAAGGCGGCGGAGGCTGCCGATAGGTCTACTATGGTGTAGTTATGTTCGTAAACGCCCAGTTGCTTTAAGCCGTTGATAGCGTAATCTGCGTTGACCGGCTGATTATCCAGCAAAACCAGCAGGCTGTCGATGTTACCTCCGCTAATGCTGGCCGGAACATAAACGCGGGGGTTTTCCGCATCGCCGTCATCCAACACCCCGACGATCAGCCAATTTGCCCCCTCCATTTTAAGCGTTTGCCCGGTCGTCTGATAACTTCCGAACAGTTTAAAGGCGGCGGTGGCGTTCAACACGGCTTCCTTATTCCCCGCTTGCCAGGCGACGGCGCTGAAAAATCCGCCGTTAAGCAGGGGATAACTGAGTATTTGCCTATAGCAGCTGTTTGTACCGATCATGGTCAGGGGCAGGCGGTAGTTGTGAGCTTCCGCCGCTGTTTGACACTCTATTTCGTAGGTGACGAGAAATTCCTCGGCGCAGAAATCTTCTACCGTTTGAGGGCTTAAGTTGGGAGCGGAAGCGCTTTTAGCCAACAGCAAGCGGTCGTAGTGTTCGTCCGCGCAGCGCAGGCTCAGCCAAGCCAGGGCGGCCAGCAATAGCGCCACCGCAAGAATGAGTGGGATGAGGGCTTTATTCCGCAAAGAAATCACCCACATTCGTCAGCTTGATCACATCACCAGCCCCCACCGCTTTATTGCTGGTCAGCACCATGGGTTCGTCGAAGAAAATGCCCTTGATGATGGCGGTATTCTTACTGTCGCTGTCGCCGATATATACGTTTAGGCGTTCCAGATAGTATTCTTTACCCAGCATACCGTCACGCCGTTTGACCTGGTAGAGAAAATAACCGTCATTATCCTGATTCAAGGCCCCGTTGGGTATCAGCTTATAGGAGGTGGAGCTTTCCTTCTCGAAGACTATGTCGAAAGTTTCCCCGGCGCTGACTTCCACCGATGTAATAGAGACGGTAACGGTTTTACCCCGTTCCGTGGGGATGATGCGGCTGACCGCTCCTTTAAATATATGGGCGGAATTACTGAGTTCGCAGGTATCGCCGGGCAACACAAAATTATTATCCAGGGAGATACTGCATTCCACGGTAAACTCCTGCCCCGCCCCGATTTCGGCTAAGAGAGCATTCTCATTGAGACGCGCCCCTTTTTGCGCCTTCAGGCTGAGCAGTTCGCCGCCCACCGGCGCGCTGATCAGGGCATAAGCCTCATAATCGGCCAGGGCTTTGTGATAGGGCTCTTCCTGTAAGGAGAGATTGGAGAGTTCCAGTTGCTTGGATTGCATATTTAGGCGCAAGGCCGCCACATCCGCCTCATAATCAATGGCGGCCCTATTGCCCTTGGAGCTGAGATTCATGAGAGCCTCCTCCGCTGATGTCAATTCCCGCTGGCTGATCTCTCCCAGCTCAAACAATATTTGAGCGTCTTCCAGGGCGGTTTGGGCTTGATCTATATCTTTGGCTAGATTATCCGCGTCATAACCCTCGGGGCCGCCGGAGCGCTCCAGCCTTTCCAAACGCAGCTGGATATCCTGCAAATCTATTTGCAGTCTGGCGCGGCTGGCGGCAATTTCGCGCAAACGGCGCTCCGCCTCCTCACTGTCGAATTCCAAGCGCAACAGAGGCTGCCCCGCTTCTACTATCTCTCCTTCTTTGACCATTACCTCGCCGCATAAGCCGGTCAGCGGCACATACAAACACTCAATTTCGGCCCATTCGGCTAAGCCGGAACTCATCTCCAGCTTGGAAAGACGGCCGTTGGTTGGTTTGACCGCGCTCACTTGCGGCAGGTTATGGGTGTATACGGTCTTGGAGCAGAAGATCAGCAGTATCAACAAGAGCAGAAAGCCGCCGCCCACGGTTTTTTTATTTAGCTTCATTCTATTTCACTCCCGAAAGTTCTATGCCCTTCTCTAAATCTTTCTGCCCCAGTAAAAGGAACCATAAGGGCAGGAACATATATACGCAGGAAGCCGCGAAGACTAGGCCGATCCGCCCTTCGGCGATGCGGGAAAGATATACGCTCAATGGTTCCTTGGCATAATCGTCGATAAAGACCACGGCTTGCTCAACCAGATTCCAGTACTCAATAAACATCAGCATCGAGAGGGCCGCGATAGAAGATTTTAGCTGCGGTATTACCACATGTATGAAAATTTGTAGATTAGTGGCCCCGTCGATCTTTGCCGCTTCAAAGTAAGCGGCGGGGATGGTTTTCATGCTCTGACGCATCAGGAATACGCCGAAGGGCGAGAAGATGCCCGGCAGGATGATCGCCAAATAGCTGGCTTTGATATGCAGCAGATCGGCCACGATATAATTAGGCACCAGCACCGCCTGCAAAGGCATGAGCATAACCACAATAAACACCATGAAGAGTATTTCTTTATGTCGCCACTGCCAGATGGTGAAGCCATAGGCGGTGAGCATGGCAAAGAGCAGATTACCTATAATAACCGGTAAGGTGATCTTAAGGGAGTTGGTCAGCAGGATCAAAAAAGAGGGCTGATTCAATAGCACTTGAAAGTATTGCTGAAAGCTGATCTGTTCCGGTATCAGCCTGAGGCGGCTGAATTTCTCCGTAAGCCCGTCCATCAAATCGAAAAGGGTGATTTTGGAACCGAAATTAAGGATTATTTCCCCTTCCGTCATCAGGGAATTGGTGAAGGTGACGGCTAAGGGCAATAAAAACAGCAGCCCTGCCAGCAGCAAAAAAACCATAATATACTTTTCTTTGCGTTTGCGTCTGGCTTCATAACCGTTCATGCCGAAGCCCTCCTTTCCATCCTGAGCAGGGTCTGGGTGAAGAGGGCGATCAGCGCCACCAGCACGGTGGTTGCTGTAGTCAGGCGCGGATAGTTGAGGGAAGAGAACATATTGTTCATAAAGTGCTGCAAGGTATAGATGCTCTCATGGGGGTAGCTGCCGGTGATCAGGTATATCTCCTTAAACACTTTAAAGGAATTGATGATGGACATGATGAGCGTCAGGATGGCGGTGGGAATGAGGTGAGGCAGGGTGATAAAGCGTAGGGCCTGCCAAGGATTGGCACCGTCCACCGCGGCGGCTTCGTAATAATCCTGGGGGATATTGCCCAGCCCGGCCAGAAACAATACCATATTATAACCCAGGTTCTTCCAGACAAAGATCAGCACCATAATAAGGAAGGCCAGCCCGGAATCCAGCCAGTTGACCCTGGCCAGGTTATGAGCGATCAGCCAGCCGTTCAATACGCCGTCGTAGGAGAAAAGTACTTTCCAAAAGAAGGCCATGGAACCGGAGGGTATGACCAAGGGGATGAGAAAGAGCAGAGAAAACAGTTCGCGAAAGCGGGAAAGACGGTTGATCAGCATAGCCACGCCTAAAGATAAACCCATGTTCAAGGGTACGGAGACTAAGATGAATTTCAAGGTATTGGAAAGCCCCAGCAGATAAGCCTTATTGGTGAAGAGGGAGGCAAAATTAGCCAAACCCACGAAAGAACCGTCCACCGGCCTATCCATAAAGGCGTAGCCCAATGAGATGAGGAAGGGTCCGATGAAGAATACCGTGAACCCGACCAGCCCCGGCAAAGCGAACACCCACCCGCCGCCATCCATCCGTAGGGGCGGATGGTAATCCGCCCGTTTCTTTGCGGGACGATTGCCGTTTGCGGCATGGTTGCCACAAGGTGAATTTGTCCAACGGACAAAGAGAGGGTGTCCTGGGGTATCGTCCTCTATGTGTGGAAATTTTGTTTTTCGGTGTGATCTAAATGGCATTGTTTTACCCCTTGGCAATTATTAAACCTTGACAACCGAGCTTAGGCTGTATATAATAAACACATAAAGAGGCGTTGCCGGTAACGGTTAGCCCTCAGATGACTAACAGATTAGACCGCTAGCTGTCTGGGCCGGGCGGTCTATCTCTTTGTGCTTCTTATGGCTATTATATAGCCGGTAGCTACTACAAGAAAAACTACACAAGCTATAATATACTCCATAGACACCACCTCCTTTCGGAGGAGAGCCAACCGCCACCGTATGGCAACACCTACGTAATATTATAGGTTGTTGCCTTTTATTTGTCAAATGGTTTTACTCGTTCAAATACAGTTCTACCTTGCTTTGCAGAGTGGTGGCTACCTCCTGGGCGGTTTTTACGCCGTCGAAGAAATACTGCACCTCCGTGTTGATCATATCGTCGATGACGCTGTCGTGGATGGTATAGGTGTTGATTTGCGTAGAAAGCTGCTCTGTCGTCTCTTGCCACTGTGTTAGGGCTTCCCGCATTTGCTCGTCCAGCTCCGGCAGTTCCATTGACTGCCTTTCCATACTGGGCTGGACTTGATCCAAATCCTGCACGGGAATAGTCGGCTGGTCTTGTCCCTGTTCTGGCGGTTCACCCTGTATGATAGGCTGGCCTTGGCCTGACGGCTGCTCCTGTTCCGGAGTTTCGCCTTGGCCAGGCGGTTGGCCCTGGCCGGGGGTTCGCATTTGACCTTGGCCCTGCATACGTCCTCCGCCGCCCGGTAAACCCATGCCGCCGCCGAAGAAAGCGCCGGACATCACAAGTTCCATCTTTTGCGCGCGGGCTTCATTATGTAAGGGTAGGAAAAAAGCGTTTAAGGCGGTGGAAAGCTGCATTTCCTCGCTTAAAAGGAATTTGATAAAAGCCCAGGCTGTCTGCTGGTTTTTGCTGGCCGAGTTAATGGCATAACCATGCTGAAAAGTGAAGGGTATTTGTCCTTGGGCATCGGCCGCTATACCGGCGATCAAATCGTCGTCCTCGATGCCCATGGCGCTGCCTACAGACATCATCATATTCATGCGGCGGCCTAAATTACGGGTGAACTCCTGCTGCAGGTTGGCATTGTTTTTAGGCTTAAAATAAAAGCGTTCTGTGGGTTGGGGCAGGCCGTTATTGCCCTTCAATATACGATCGGGATCGATTTGGGCGGATATGCCTTCACTGACATAGCCTTTCTGCTCATACTCTTTCAAGACATCAAGCAATTGAGCGAAGCCGCCATCTATGAAATGAGCTTCCCTTTTCTCGATATCAACTAAAGAAGCATAATGTTCCCTCAGCATACGGGCATATAAACCACTTATCATGCCGCTACCGCCCCCGCCACCACCGCGCGTATAGCTAGACATATTGAATATTTTTGAGGAACCGTCGAATTGCGGCACTGCCAAATCCACCAGTTGCCCGGTGGAAAAAGCGCTGGAAGTTCCGAAATCCGCTTCTTTTCTGCCTATCAGGGTGCTGTCGTAGGTATAATAATCGAAGCTGTATTCCAGCGGCATATACCATAATCCGCCTTTATAAGTAAGGGCGTCCAGGATATTGGTACGGTAATCGTTCAAGTTGAACTGAGAATCCGCCTCCATTAAGGCTTTTAGATCCACCAGTTGGCCGTTATCCGCGAATTTATAGAGCGGCAGCACATCCGTGGCTAGGATATCCGCGCCGCTGCCGCTCATTAAGGCGGTATTGACCTTGCTGATATAATCGGCGCGGGCGGCAGGATCATCTTTCATTTCAATGGCTGCAATAGACATTTCCCCCTGCTGAGCGGTTTTGATTTCCGGCATGGCGGAAAAAGTCTCTACATTTACCTTGGTTCCGGGATATTTTTCTTCAAAAAGGTGAGCCGCTTCTTCCAGTAAGGTCTGATGCATCATGGTCTCGAAGCAGGAGACGGTGATCTCCCCCGCTATATCCCCGTTAAGCGCTCGCCCTCCCTGGCCGTTTGTCCCGCCGCCGGAAGTACTGTCCTTCCCGCCACCGCAAGCCATAATTCCAAAAGCCAGCATAATAAGCATGAACAAAAACAAAACCTTTTTCATTTCATTACCTCCCCACATTTTATATACCAATTCTAAAACACTAATGTGAACACTGTATGGTTATATGATAAAAATTAGCAAAATACCGCGATAATCTATTAAGATAGAAATTACTGCGTACATAAGCGAGTATACGCCAAACAGAGCTAAAGCGGCCAGGGCCGCAACCAACGCTGACAGAGTTTCTGACCCAAACAACTTGTTTTTTGTTGATGTTGATTCGGATTAAGTGACTAAAATACCTGCTCTAGCCAGGGCTATGTTATTCTAAGCTTAAAGTATGTTCCTCTAAAATCTGTTTTATATTTCTGCCGCTGTACATGATGCGAATAATGGCAACAGTGTGTTTGCTTTCAACAGGCACAAAAAAGATGGCGTAATTCCCCGCGTTTATACAGCGGAGACCGCGTCTTATCCATGGTTCTTCAGTATATAACGCATAGCTTTGTGGTAAACTGTTCAGTTTGGCTATTTGAGCTTTCAAGCGCAAGATCAGATTAGCGGCTGTTTCCGGCATAAGCAGGCTATAAGCAAGGTACTCATAAATGCTACGCAAATCGTCCTCGGCTTGATCTGTAAGTAGTATGTTCCAGTCTATCATATACGGTAATCTCTCTGTAAGTCGGCAAAAACATCAGTGGCGGGGCGCATGCGTCCGGCGATCATATCCGCAAATCCTTTTTCGATTTCGGCGTTAAACTCCGCTTCGCTAAGCGACCCAAGCGCTGTCGGCTTACGCTGTGGCAGCTTTATGTCAAAGGGGATACCACGCTGTAGCACAATTTGTCGCAAGAATAAGCCAATTGCGTTGGACATGGGGATTCCCAGCTGATTAAGAACACTTTCGGCTTGTTCTTTTAGCTCAGGCTCAATTCTGGCAAAAACATTAGATGTTCTAGACATAATCCTCACTTCCTTTCCAATAAATATTATATGCGATTGTACATACAAATGCAAGCACGTGTTCATTGTTTCGCAAAATATCCGCTTTGACAGGAAAAATTTAAAGACCGTTGTAGTAAGTCACAACGGTCTTTAAATTTTTCCTGCTTACGATATGATCTCAATAATGGTTAGAGTATTTTTTGCGAGACCGTTTCTTGATGCAAGCAAGACCGTTTGTTTGCCTATGCAAGACCGTTTGTTTACTTTAATAAGACCGTTTCGCAATAATGACTTATCCCCGCCGTAAAATACTCCTTCTTTAGCATGATCGTAAACATCATGAAATATATCGGCAGCTCTGCAGTTCGTCGCGGCATATTGCTTTTTATACATAATTTGTTTATAATCATAGAATAACAGCATTTAGGGAGGGCTAAAAACGAAAAGCATCTTAACATTCCTGCTGGCATGTTTACTGTTTCTAGGCTATAGCCATATTGCCTTGGCTGAGCAAATACCGGAATTTACCGACCTGGCTGATCAAAGCGCGGCAGCTAGGAACGCAATAATGAAGCTGGCTGTATTGGGCGTATTTGAGGGAGATGTCGGAATAGGCGACGCCTTTCGCCCCAACGATACCATGACCCGCGCCGAATTTGCCAAAACAGTGTGCTATCTAAAAGGCTTAACCGCGCAGGCACGGGCACTGGAACAGGCAGGAAGTAAATTCACCGATGTCTCAGCATACCAATGGTATACCGGTTGGATAAACTCGGCAACTGCTTTTGGCTATTTCATTGGCGGGTACGACGGCACTTTCCGCCCCGACGACTTGATCACCATGAATGAAATTGTCACCGTAGCTTTACGCTGTGTCGGATACAATAATCTACTGGGCGTCAGCACCGGCCGTAATCAATGGCCTGATAATTATGTTAATAAAGCTAAAGATTTCGGTATGCTGGATGAGTTGGATTTTGAAGGCGACGCTCCCGCCAGTCGCGCGGATGCCGCCATTATCTGCAACGCGATTTTAGAGATCACCATGGTGGCGTGGATCAACCCTGATTTGGCATTAGCTTTTCCTATTAGTCCCGGAACACTTGACCCTGACGGTTTTACTAAAATTTACTACCTGGAACAAATAGATGATCAAGTAGAATACATCAAAGCATACGAATGTATATTACACAAAAGTTTTACATACTATAGCACAGACAAGGCTCGTTTTGTTCTTAAAGGAGAATCTGGTAAAGCAGATTACGGGGCAAATACCGACTTTCCGGATAGCGGGTTAGCAGTAAGATATGATATTTACGGTAAAAGAAAAGGAGCTGATATTTCTGATAAACAAGAAACCATAACTATTCTCAAAAAAATGAAGCTGGCGGAAAAGTATTATATTTGTGGTGGTTTTATCTGGAACGATTTACCCGGCAAAGAAGCAAAGATAATCTACAATGCAGATGATGAGCTTGTGTATATAGAGGTGGTTAGTGAGAAATAGCATTGCTGAAGAAACAGGCATAAGCGGAGAGTTTTATGAGTGGGTCTCATGGCTGTTGATAGTGACAATTATAGGAATAGTGCAGCGCTATCTCAATTTCAAGAGTAAAGTAATTTGGACTGAAAAGATGAATGGAAAGGCGGGTGATGACGTGCAACGCATAGGCATATTCTATTTTTCCGGTACCGGCATGACCAGGTACGTTGTGGAGTACAGCCGCCTCAATTTTGCTTCTTCAAGGCTGCTAAACGGTATTTTGCAATAGAGTCTTCATCATGCCATGTAATTTGTTTAACGCTGATAAGGTGACTGCACTTCTCGATCAAGTAAAAACAGAAATACCCCAAGCAGCGCGGGATATTATTAACCGCCTCCCTCAGTGGCAGCCTGACAGTTTTGTTGCGAGCTTCGCCACATTAGCGGGCAGGTTGGAGTGGCTGGGACTTAAATGCGCCCGCTTTTTTTACGCCACCAAGGATTGCGTTATGTGTGGCTGTTGCGTTGATAATTGCCCTAACCACAATATCAGCGGTGTCAAAAGACGCGTTTGCCTACATTGCGCCGTGTGCATGGAATCCTGCCCCCACCGCGATTCTCCCTTGCTCAAACGCGCGTACAATTCCTGCGCCAATGCGGTCTATGTATGCGCTACCTGTATATCTGCCCGCGCCATGCCATAAAAGCGCGTCTGCTTTATCGATTTATAGCTTTTGATAGCTGGTACGAAAATGAAGAGCTAAATAACCTATATGAGGGTTCTATTCCGACAACAACGCCTCCGCCGCAGTAATCCAGGCAGGATAATCTCTATATACTATAGAATATGATTAAAGCAGGTCATTTGATATGCCGGTTGGGGAGGCGTGACGATGATAATATTGGGCATAGACCCCGGTACAGCCATCACAGGTTATGGCCTGATAGAAACCGTAGGCAGCCACTGCCGCTTACTGGATTATGGCTGTATCCGTACCACAGCCAATATCCCCGCGCCCCAGCGTTTAGAAAAACTTTATAGCGGTATGCGGCAGCTTTTAACAGAAGGTAAGCCGGAGCAGGTTGCTATCGAAAAGCTATTTTTCAACCGTAACGCCACCACCGCTATTCCAGTGGGGCAAGCCCGCGGCGTTTTGCTGCTGGCTTGCGCACAGATGGGTCTAACAGTGGCGGAATATACTCCTTTACAAGTAAAGCAAAACATTGTAGGTTATGGGCGCGCCGAAAAACATCAAATTCAATTTATGGTAGCGCGTTTATTGCACATGAAAACACCGCCTAAATCCGACGATGCTGCCGACGCGCTGGCCATAGCCTTAACACATGCACAATACCTGCTTACTAGAGCTATACGTGGCGAAGATACTAACTATTAATTAAGTTAACGAATATGCCTTTATCAATGAAAAGCGTCTCTAACCTTGCTGGCCTTTGCTATGCAAAGCCTCAGCAAATGCACTTGCTAAAGCGTCGTCACGTTTTTTACACACTCTGTCTTCTCGCATCTGGCATCTTGCGGGCAAAGCCCGCGCTAGGGAGGATTTATGATAGCTTTTATACATGGCCAAATTTATGCCGTAAACGAGGATAGTCTGATAATCGAGGTGAGCGGTCTGGGTTTTCAAGTTCTGGCCCCGCTAAAATTCCTCAACCCCCGCCCTCAGGTTGGGCAGGAAATAATGCTGCACACTCATTTACAGGTGCGGGAAGATTCCTGGCAGTTATTCGGCTTCGCCCAAGAGGAGCAATTGGCGTTGTTTAGGCATTTACTGGCTGTTTCCGGCATCGGCGCTAAGACTGCCTTGGCTATTGTGGATAATATCAGCGCCGAAGCTATCACGCGCGCTCTGGCAGAGGGTAATGCCGATTTGTTCTGTAAGGTGCCGGGTGTTGGCAAGAAAACGGCCCAGCGTCTGGTGGTAGATTTAAAGGATAAATTCGCTTTGCCTTATGGGCAGTCCGGAGTTGGGGAGAGCCTGGGATTCTCCGCCGCGTTGGGCGCGGCTCTGCCTTCGGCTTACGGCGATCTTTTGGCGGCCTTGGAACAATTGGGTTATCGCGGAGCCGAAGGCCGCGCCTTAGCTTTACAAGCCGCCAAAAACCTGGGAGAAGGCGCGCAATCCGCGCAATTATTACAGGAAGCGCTTAAACTGGCAGCGCAGGGATAAACTGATGTGGAGGCTGTTTCAATGAGCAGCGAAAAAGTTTTACTATATCACGGATCGAAAAGTGGCATTACAGGCGAAATCAAACCTGTCAGTCGAGAGTTTTGTGATTTTGGCAAGGGTTTTTATATGGGAACCGAATCATTGCAGCCACTAACATTGATTTGTAACTTCCCTAATGCAAAACTATATACGCTTAGAATTGATTTGACTGACCTTCGTATTCTTGAAATAGAAGTCGGTATCGACTGGGCTTTATTGATCGCTTATCACCGCGGTAAAATGAATATGGTGAAAGGCAGCGCTATATTTCGGAAATATGCTGACTTTATAAATGATTTCGATATGATAATCGGATATATTGCAAATGACAGGATGTTTGTGGTATTAGACAGATTTTTTGCCGGTGATATTACTAATATTGCGCTTATAAATAGTTTATCTGCCTTGAAGCTTGGTAAGCAATATGTGGCGATCACCGAAAAAGCTTGCCGCCGGATAGAGATTATTAAAGAAAAAGCTCTCAGTAAGTCCCAGCGTGACGCATTGCGTGTTAAGGCTAACACTATAAGATTGGAAGGAATCCGCCAAGCAGATGAAATATGCAAAAGGCATCGCAGGGACGGTCGCTTCTTTGATGAAATCCTGGAAGGAGGCATCTTACTATGAGCAAGGATCTCAGCGGATTTGAGCGCCAATTATGTGATATTCAGGGCAGATTATTTGAACGCTCGCTGATAAAAGAAGTGGATTCAGCGGATTTTATGGAAAAATTTATGAAGAGTAAAACCAGCGAATTTTATGATCTGCCTTATGACAGGCTGCAATGGGCAGGCGAGGAGTATATATTGGAAGACTTATTGGAGGAAACCTCAATAATACCGGCAGGCGAAAAATTCAGCAAAGATGAATTATATTGGGCAGGATATGTCTATCGTTATTGGCATTTGCTAACCGGTGAAAGCAGTCGGGAAATATATGCTCAAGCCAACGCCCGGCGCATGAAAGAATGTTATCTGGGATTTCATACTATGGATGTTGTTATGGCTATTGAAGATTTGAAAAACATCCACCTACAGAAGTCTGGCCAGTGATAAGTTGTTGAGTTTACCCATCTAGTTGACTACTAATTTAGTAACGAAAGGGAGTAGCCGTGGAAGATGAAAGATTGGTGTCTTCGCAGCTAAAACGCGAGGATGTAGAAAATGAGTGGCATATACGGCCTGCCATGCTTTCCGAATACATTGGGCAGGAGCAGGTCAAGAGTAATATCGCTGTATTCGTACAGGCAGCTTTGATGCGTGGGGAAGCGCTGGATCATGTGTTGCTATACGGGCCGCCCGGCCTGGGTAAAACGACCTTGGCCAATATCATCGCCGCCGAGCTTAACTCTAATATCCGCACCACCAGCGGCCCGGCTCTGGAACGCCCCGGCGATTTAGCGGCCATTATCACCAGCTTGAGCCCGCGTGATATCCTCTTCATCGACGAAATACACCGCCTCAACCGTGCTGTGGAAGAGGTGCTTTATCCGGCTATGGAGGATTATTGTCTGGATATCATATTGGGCAAAGGCCCCAGCGCTCGCACTTTACGGCTGGATCTGCCGCCTTTCACCTTGATCGGCGCCACCACCCGCGCCGGTATGCTTACCGCGCCCTTGCGCGACCGTTTCGGCGTGATCTGCCGCTTGGAGTATTACGGGGAGGAAGAGTTGCTGCAAATAGTGTATCGCACGGCCAAACTGTTTGCCGTTCCTCTGGAAGAAGCCGGGGCGCGGGAAATCTGCCGCCGTTCCCGGGGTACGCCGCGCATTGCCAACCGCCTGCTGCGCCGCTTGCGTGATTTTGCCGAGGTGCGGGGCAATGGCACGGTGGATGAAGCTGTGGCGCAGGATGGTCTAAAAATGCTGGAAGTGGATGCATTGGGTTTGGATATTACCGACCGTAAAGTTATGCTCTCCGTTTTACAAAAATACTCCGGCGGTCCGGTGGGGCTGGATACCATTGCCGCCAGCATCAGCGAATCTGCCGATACCATCGAGGATATTTGCGAACCCTATTTGATACAGCTAGGTTTTATACTGCGCACCCCCCGTGGCCGTATAGCTACGCCCGCTGCCTACCGCTATTTCGGCATGACGCCGCCCGCCGATACGCCTGCCTCTGCTTACGCACAAGGCGGCCTGTTCGCGGATCTCACAGATGATAGAGAGAAAGCTTGAATACTAACGTTCCATACGCAGCACTCTAGACCTGGGCATCCCCCTGCGTATCGCTAAACAGTATCTTTAGGTAGTCACGTCTGCCATACAGTACTCTATCTATAAAAACCACGTCTGTTTTTATGCGGTAAAATACGAGATAGTTCTCGCGAACGAGATATCTGTAATCTGAATTCATTTTAACGACAGAAGACAATGGAGAACCTATAAACGGAAAATCAGCGAGTTTATCTATGGCGTCTTGTAGCTTGTTGACAGTATTTAGCGCAATCAAAGGGCTTTTCAGCGTTTCTGCAATATAGTCGCCTATTTGTTCCAAATCTTGTATTGCTTCAGCGGAATATCTAATTTTAGCCACTATACCGCTCCTCAAGATGCTTTCTTACATCATCGGCATCAACCCATCCGTATTCTTCGCCGGAACTTTTTCCAGTATTTAATTCTGTTTTCAATTTCCGCCAAGCAAGCATTTTTTCATATTCCTTATATTCCTCAATATCCATAACAGCATAACGCCCGTGGCCGTTCTTGGTTAAGAACACAGGTGAACCGATAGCAACATTACGGAGCACCTCACCATAATTTCGTAGTTCTGATATAGGTTTTATATTTGGCATATTATTAACACCTCCCTTATTATCATACACCAGACTTTCGTAAAATACAACAGTAAATTTTTCGATAATTTTATCGTCTTTTTTGACTATTTGCTAACAAATCTGACGGAGGAAAAGGAGAAGGAGGACGCATGAAATTGCTGCTCCATTGCTGCTGCGGCCCCTGTTCGGTAGCTGTAGTCCGCGCCTTATTTATGGAAGGTCTGGACGAGGGCTTAAACTGCTATTTTAATAATCCCAATATTCATCCTTATACAGAACATCAGGCCCGTTTAACTGCTTGGCGGGAACTCATGAAGCATTATAAGCTGCCCGCTTATGAAGATGCTGCTTATCCCTTGGAGCAATGGCTTGAGGCGGTGGCCGGTGAGCCCTCTGAACGCTGCGATTATTGCTATAGCAGCCGCCTTGAGCAAACGGCGACTAAAGCCGCCGAGTTAGGTTGCAACACCATTTCCACCACTTTGCTGATTAGCCCCTATCAGCAGCATCAGCGTTTAAAGGAAGTGGGGGAGGAAATAGCGAATAGTTGCGGGCTGAGCTTTTTCTACCGCGACTGGCGGCCGCATTTTCGGGCGGGGCAGGCGGCGGCGCGGGAAATGGGGCTGTATATGCAGAAGTATTGCGGTTGTATCTATAGCGAGAAGGAACGATATTATAAAGGGCACCTCTAGAAACCAGAATAAACACTAACAAAATGATCAAAATGAGACTAATTACCTAAATATCCCCGTCATTGCGGACTT
>WRKD01000196.1 GCA_009778255.1 Bacillota bacterium | reverse complement strand
ATACTCCGCTGGAGTATTTCGCCCTCATAGGGTTCAAATCCCTTTGCGTAAATTTAGCAGTAAATAAACAAAAGCACCCTTATTGGGTACTTATGTTTATTTAAGTTGGAGCGGGCAAAGGGATTTGAACCCTCGACTTCGACCTTGGCAAGGTCGCACTCTACCACTGAGTTATACCCGCATGGTGCCTCGGGGCGGAGTCGAACCACCGACACGGGGATTTTCAGTCCCCTGCTCTACCAACTGAGCTACCGAGGCTGGCGGAACTGACGGGAATCGAACCCGCGATCTCCGGCGTGACAGGCCGGCATGTTAGACCGCTACACCACAGTTCCATATTGGTGGGCGATGACAGGTTCGAACTGCCGACATCCTGCTTGTAAGGCAGGCGCTCTCCCAACTGAGCTAATCACCCGCTGCATCCTAGGTAGCATTTTGAACCAGAATATTTCCGCCCGCTGATCAACAGCTTTATAATTATAACCTGTACGTATTTTTTCGTCAAGATGTTTTTCTTATTTTTTAATAAAATCTTTACGAACTTTATGAAAACTTTTGCCGATTTTTACCGTGCTTTGGTATTTAGGTAATTGTTTGACAAACACCATTGCTTTTATTTCAGAAATTTTCTATAATATAAGTGACCAAGGTGGGCTTGGCTCGCTAGAGGACAGAGGACAGAGGACAGAGGACAGAATCACGCTTAAGATCAATCAATAATTAAACGCTACATCGAGAAAGCTGCTTTAGGTGCATTATGACTGTTAGTTTTTCTTTAATATATGAGGATAAAGCCAGCGGCGCGCGGGTGGGGAAATTGCATACGCCTCACGGGGAGGTAGATACTCCTGTATTTATGCCTGTGGGTACCTGCGCCTCTGTAAAAACCATTTCCCCTCAGGAACTGAAGGAAGTGGGCGCTACCATTATTTTGGGGAATACCTATCATCTATATTTACGGCCCGGTCACGATGTGATAAGCGAAGCGGGGCCAGGCGGTTTGCACGATTTTATGGGGTGGAATGGCCCTATCCTTACCGACAGCGGTGGTTTTCAGGTATTCAGCTTAGCCAGTTTGCGTCGTGTTGCAGAGCAAGGGGTGGAGTTTCGTTCGCATATCGACGGCAGCAAACATATGTTTACGCCGGAAAAAGTGATGGAGATAGAGGCTGCCTTGGGCGGTGATATTGCTATGTGTTTTGACGAATGCTCGCCATACCCGGCTGAGTATGATGCGGTGGTTATGGCAGATGGACGCACTCATCGCTGGGCGGCTCGCTGTAAAAATGCACATGAACATGATTATCAGAGCCTGTTTGGTATTGTACAGGGCGGCATGTATAAAGAATTACGTTATAAAAGCGCTCAAGAAATAATATCCTTAGATTTTTCCGGTTATGGTATAGGCGGGCTTTCTGTGGGCGAACCAAAAGAAATGATGTACGATATACTTGATTATTTGCATACGATATTACCGGTTCATAAACCGCGTTACCTGATGGGGGTAGGCTCGCCGGATTGCCTGGTGGAAGGGGTAGCGCGTGGTATAGATATGTTCGATTGCGTATTGCCAACGCGAATAGCCCGTAATGGTACGGTGATGATACCCCAAGGCAAGCTGGTTATACGTAATGCTGAATTTGCACGGGATTGGCGACCAATACAGGAAGATTGCGGCTGTTATGCCTGCCGCAATTTCTCTCGCGCTTATATTAGGCATTTGTTAAAAGCAGGAGAGGTGTTGGGTATACGCCTTACTACTATACATAATCTATATTATTTATGCCAGTTGATAGTTATGATGCGTCAAGCAATTTTAGAAGGGCGTTTTAGTGAGTTTCGCCGAGATTTTTGGCTAAAATACAGCTTATAATACCAAAGTAGGCTTAAGCCCGCCATCCAAGTTACCAGATGCTAAATTCCATCCCACTTTGAACCATACAAACGTTTAAGCGCCCTGAGGGCTCGGTCTTTTCCTCGAGGGGCCAATTCATTTAATGATTTTAGTATAAGCTTCATTTCCTGGCGCTTGCCCAGACAATTATGAGGGCAGTTGCTGTTTGTAATAGGTAGGGCAGCTTTGCGTACAAAATAGTTTATTTGCGCTTCCGGTACATAAACTAAAGGGCGTATCACGGTAATATCCATGCGATCGAGATAGGTTACAGGATTAAAAGAAGCGATTCTACCTTCAAAAAAAAGATTAAGCAGCAGCGTTTCTACTGCATCGTCTTGATGATGCGCCAAAGCCACTTTATTAAAGCCTTGTTCTTTGGCTAAGGTATTGAAAGCGCCGCGTCGCATTTTAGCACAAAGTGAACAGGGGTTGGTTTCTTGACGTAATTCAAAAACCACTGCGCCGATTTCTGTGCGTCGGGAAAAAAAAGGTATTTTTTGTTCTTCACAAAATTTTTGCATAAGACTTATAGTATCGCCCGCAAAGCCTAAAGATATATGCCCGGCTGCTAAAGGGTATTTATATTTTGAAATACGTTGATACTGCTTTAAAGCATAAAGTAAAGTCAGACTGTCTTTTCCGCCGGAAAGCCCCACCATTACCGGTGAATTGTCTGCCAGCATATCGTAGGCGGTAACAGCCTGTTTAAAACGCTTAAATATTTCGTCGAAACCATAACGCATATACACACTTGCTCACTTTCCATTATTTTTTAGCAGGAAATAATACGTTTATTGCCGAAAATAGCTGTAAAAGTAGTTTGAGCTTAGGAGGATAATTATGAGTAAAAGCTTAGTCAATATAAAGGGAACAAAATTCGGCTTGATCTTTTCTTTTAATATGGAAGAAGCTTCTTTTGCAGAAATATGCGCTGCCCTTGAAGAGAGATTGATGATAAGCGGCGATTTTTTTACCAACGCCGAATATAGCATATATGATGAAAACTCTTTTTCACAACATGATTTAGTTATGTTAGAAAGCATCATTGGAAAATATCATATGCATAAAATTAGCCTAGAGGCACAAAAAGAGCGTAAAGAAAACAATGAAGATCTGACTTTTCAGGCTTTTGGCGGCGACAGTGTAATGATTATGCGCGGTGTGCGCAGTGGGCAGAGATTAAATATTCGCGGTAATGCCGTGATCATGGGCGACGTAAATCCGGGCGGAGAAATTGTGGCCAGCGGCAGTATTTTAATAATGGGGTGTTGCCGCGGATTATTACATGCCGGGGCGGAAGGCGATAAGAATACTTTTATTGTGGCCTACTCCATGGCAGCGCAGCAGCTACGCATAGCCGAACATGTGGCAACACTGCCGGATGATGTGGGGAATTCGCCGCTTAAGATGGCTACTTTAAAAGATTCTAATATCATTATAACAGATTATCATCCACAGTACTTTAACACCGAGGCGGAAGTTTATAAAGAGTATAAAGGAGTAAACCCTTGACTATTGTAACACCTATGCTGCGTCAATATCAAGAATTAAAAGAGCAATATAGGGATTGTTTGCTCTTTTTTCGTTTAGGCGATTTTTATGAGATGTTTTATGAGGACGCCGTTACCGCCTCTTCCGAGCTTTCTATTGTGTTAACCGCGCGAGATAGCGGCGGCGGGCAGCGCGCGCCTATGTGCGGCGTTCCTCATCACGCCGTAGACGTTTATGTACACAGATTAATAGCCAAGGGCTATAAGGTGGCAATTTGCGAGCAATTGGAAGATGCCAAGGCGGCCAAGGGTATAGTTAAGCGAGATGTTATTCGCGTAATAACCCCCGGTACGGTTCTGGAGAACAATATGCTTGTAGAAAAAAGTCACAATTATCTGGCAGCATTGGCTTTTGCTTATGACAAGAACAGTCGTTTAATGTTTGGCCTGGCCTATGTGGATATTTCCAGCGGCGATTTTTGGGTTACAGAAATCGGCGAAAGCGATGTGTGGAATAAACTGGCGGACGAATTAGCACGCATACAACCGGCGGAACTGCTGCTTCCGGATGAAATGTTTGAAGAAGAGTTTTTTCGCAAACAACTAAGTGAAAGAATTGTGGGCAGCATCAGCCATGTTTACGACGATAAATTTGTACAAAATAATGCCGCTGAACTGCTGGTTATCCATTTTGCCGTTGTTTCTCCGGAAGCTTTGGGGCTTAAAGATCATATTTTGGCTCAGCTGGCAGCCGCCTATATTTTGGATTTTTTACGTTCTACGCAAAAGCGTTCTTTAAGCTATATCGATGATATACGTTTCTACGCCACGGAGGAATACTTGTATTTAGACGCGGTGACCCGCCGTAATTTAGAGCTTACATCCACCCTGCGCGGGGGCAAACGGCAGGGCTCATTATTGGCTGTTCTGGATAAAACTTTGAGTGCTATGGGCGGGCGACAGTTGGCGCAATGGCTGGAAAAGCCTTTGCTTAATACTGAATATATTCAAGAAAGGCTGGATGCGGTAGAGGAATTTATTGTGGAATCTGCCATAGCAGATGATATTCGCGCGCTCTTAAAGGATATGTATGATTTACCCAGATTGATCAGCCGTATTTGCTATGGCAGTGCCGGCCCACGGGAGATATCCGCCTTACAGCATACGCTTAGGCTGCTGCCGGAATTCTTTGCCGCTCTTTCCCGTTTGCAAAAGCCACTTTTCCGTGCTTTCCTAGATGAGCTGGAATTGCTGGAAGATGTGACAAATCGCATTGCAGACGTGCTTAAAGAAGAGGATTTACCTGTTTCGCCAAAAGACGGCAATTTCATTCTTCCCGGCTTTAATGTGGAGGTAGACGAGCTGCGTGATATTTTAGCTCATGGTAAGGAAAGGCTGCTAAAATTAGAGGCCCAAGAAAAAGAACGCACCGGTATCCGCACTTTAAAAGTTGGTTATAATAAAGTATTCGGTTATTTTATAGAAGTTTCTAAATCCTATATCAATCAGGTTCCGGAAAACTATATACGTAAACAAACAATTGCCAATGGCGAGCGCTATATCACAGAAGCGCTAAAGGAAGAAGAGGCGCGCATTCTTGGTGCGGGAGAGCGTTTATTAGCTTTGGAATATCAGCTTTTTACCGAGCTGAGGGAATATACAGCCGCCGCCGCTGCCCGCATTCAACGTACCGCTGAGGTGCTGGCACATGTAGACGCCTTACAAAGCTTGGCTTTAATAGCTAGGGAAAACGATTATTGTAAGCCGGTTGTTAACGATAGTTCCCGTATAGAGATACATGAAGGAAGGCATCCTGTAGTGGAGCTTAGTTTGGGCCGGGAAAACTATGTGCCAAATGATACCATGTTAGATTGTGAAACTCGGCAAATGATGCTGATCACCGGGCCAAATATGGCCGGAAAATCTACCTATATGCGGCAAGTAGCATTGATCGTGCTTTTGGCGCGCTGCGGCAGCTATGTACCGGCTACTTTTGCCAGCATAGGAAAAATAGATCGTATTTTCACCCGTGTGGGCTTAAGCGACGATTTAACTGCCGGGCAAAGCACCTTTATGGTAGAGATGATGGAAACCTCCAATATCCTGCGTCATGCCACTTCGGCAAGCCTAATAATTTTGGATGAGATAGGACGCGGTACCAGTACCTTCGATGGCCTCTCCATAGCCTGGGCGGTAGCCGAGCATATCATGCGTCCGCAGCTGGCCGCCAAAACCCTCTTTGCCACCCATTATCATGAATTAACGGCTCTTACGGAAAACTTTCCCTTAATTAAGAATTACTGTATCGCTGTACGGGAAAAAGAAGGTAAAGTGAAATTTTTACGCCGTATTATGCCGGGCGCCGCCGATAAAAGTTATGGCATTCAAGTGGCGGCTTTAGCTGGTTTACCTCAAATACTGCTGATGCGGGCGCGGGAAATTTTACGCGAGTTGGAGGCGGAAAAACATTTACAGGCTAAAATGGAACGAGGAGAACAAATAACTTTTGCCGATATTTTAGCCCCGGCTCATAACCCACAAGAAGAACGAATACTAAAGGAACTTTCTGAACTGGAAAGCAGCCAAATAACGCCTTTACAGGCTCTGGCTAAAATAGATGAATGGCAGAAAATATTACTGGAATGAGAATGCTGCAAAACAGATAAAGTTCATGAAACGGGGAGATGTTTATATATGAAGTTTTTGCATTTAGCAGATTTGCATATTGGCAAAAATGTTAATGGCTTTTCTATGATAGAAGAACAAAAATATGTTTTTAAGCAGATAATAGGCTATATAGGCAGTGAATGTCCCCAGGCTGTGATAATCGCGGGCGATGTTTATGACCGCGCTTTGCCGAGTGTGGAGGCTGTGCGCTTATTCGATGATTTTCTTACGGAACTTGCGCAGCAGAATGTTGTGGTCTTGCTGGTATCCGGCAACCATGATTCACCGGAGCGTTTGAATTATGCCAGCCGCTTGCTGGCTGAGAAAAGCTTGTATATATGCGGAGCTTACAATGGTGTAATAGATAAAATAGTGCTCGATGATGATTATGGGCAAGTCAATTTTTTTCTACTGCCTTTTATTAAACCCTTTACAGTACGCTCTTTGGGGGAGGGTAATGAAATAGAAAGCTATAGCGATGCTCTGGAGGCTGCCTTGCACAAAGCAAATATCGATTATAGTGGCCGAAATGTGCTGGTTTCTCATCAGTTTTATAGCAAAGCCGGCTTACTACCTTTACGCAGCGAATCGGAATTGAACCAGGTGGGTGGCTTGGATGCCGTATCCGTAGAACTGATTGAGGATTTTGATTATGTGGCGCTGGGGCATTTGCATGGCAGGCAAAGCGTGGGGAAAGAGTATATACGCTATGCCGGTTCGCCGCTTAAGTATTCATTTTCGGAATGGCGGCAGGAAAAATCTATTTACCTGGTGGAACTGAAAGATAAGGGAGATTTTACAGTAAATGCGCTGCCTTTGATCCCCATACATGATATGCGCGAGATAAGAGGAGAGTTTAATAAGCTGATAAACGAGGAATCAGCCGACCAGGCGTATAATGAAGATTATCTGCGTGTGATCTTGACCGACGAGGAAGAAATAATCGATCCTCTGGGTAAATTAAGCAGCATGTATCCGCATATTATGAGTTTGAGTTTTGAAAATTCCCGATCCGCTATAGATTTAGATTCGATTAGCACAGAAGCCGAGAATATAGAAAAATTATCCTGCTACGATTTGTTTGGCGAATTTTTTTTAGATGTACAAGGCTGTGCCATGAATGAGGAACAAGCTGAAATTATTCGCGAGCTTTTAAGTATGGAGGGTATGTTATGAGGCCGTTGAAATTGACTATGAGCGCTTTTAGTTCTTACGCCGATGTGCAAACTCTAGATTTCACTCAATTGGGAACCAGCGGGCTATACCTCATTACTGGTGAAACAGGTGCGGGTAAAACAACGATATTCGACGCGATATCTTTTGCTTTATTTGGTAAAGCGAGCGGAATAGGGCGCGATGAGTACACCATGTTGCGTAGCGACTTTGCCGCAGATAAAGTTAAAACTTATGTGGAGCTCGATTTTTCATCGGCTATGGGCCTATATCATATAAAACGTGCTATAAAGAAAAGCGGGCAGGAGGTAGAGCTAACTTTAGCAGATGGTACTACAATGAGTGGGGAGCGCAATGTTAAGGCAAAAATAGCCGAGGTGGTGGGTTTAGATCGCGATCAATTTGCACAGATAGTTATGATAGCGCAAAACGATTTTTTGCGTTTTCTGCAAAGCGGCACAGAGGAAAGGCTGAAGATCATGCGCCGGATTTTTGGTACGGAAGCTTTAAAACAGTTTCAAGAGCGGCTAAAGGCTTTAGCTAAAGCGGAAAGTGATCAGCGCGCCCTTATTGTTCACGATTTTGACCGTTATGGGGTTGATGTATATAAGCGTGCAGAGCAGTTTAAGGAATGGGAAGAACAAATAAGAGCTGGTCGAAGCGAACTTATAGCAGCGGATGAGCAGCTTTCTATATATGACGCCAAAAAACAAAACCTGGCTGCTTCTTTAGCCCTGGCGGAAGAACTGAATCAAAAGTTTGTTAGCTTAAAAAAAGCAAAGCTTGATTTAATTGCCCATGAAGCGCAAGCAGAGGAGATACAAAGGCTAAAAACGAGTATGGGGCGTGGGGAAACAGCTTTATATAAAGTAAAACCTTTAGCCGATGAAGTACATAAAGCTACGGTGAACCATAGCGAGGCTTTAACTAGTTTAATGAAAGCAAAAACACAGGAAAGTGATGCCCAAAATGAGCTGGCAAAAGCACAAAAAGCTGTGGAAGAGTTGCCCCCGCTGGCTATAGCGCAGGAAACATTTAGTGCGCTAGTAAAGGAGTGGGAAATAGCTGGTGAAAAATTCAAAGCGCTAAAAACTCTGCATACAAATTGCGCTATAATTATTACAAAGCAAAATGAACTGAGCAAAGCTCAAGAAGAATTAGCCTTAGTGCGTACTGCCCTTGCTGCTATGCCACCGGCAAGCGAAAAGCAAAGCGAGCTAGATAAAGTTACGGAAAGCCTAGCCGCAGAAACTACAAAGCTTGCTAAAATAGAGGTATTACTGGATGAATTGAATATAATAACAGCTAAACAAGGCGAGCTGCAAAAAATGCAAGAGGAATTCAAAGCGCTTGATTTTACCTATAATAAAGCCGATAAGCAATATAGGGAATTGGATGAAGCTTTTTTGCTTAATCAGGCAGGAATCATGGCTGCCAGTTTAAGTGAAGACGCAGCTTGCCCTGTTTGTGGTTCCACTTATCATCCCGCTTTAGCTAAAATAACCGATACCGAGGTTAGTGAAATAAAACTAAAAACTGCACGGGAAGCCAAAGAGAAAATACAGATAAAACGAGAAAATAAAGCTACAAAATGTGGCGCTCTACAGGCAGAAAGCGAAACAATGGCCAAACGATTTTTGGCTGATGCGGAAATTGTTTTGAAAAACACAACTATTGAAAACGCCTATGTTTTACTGCCGAGCCTTGGCCAAGCGGCGCGTAAAACCAAAGCAGAGCTTATGGAAAAAAAGCTATTCGCTGAAAAATGCCTGGTAGAGCTTAAAAATGAATTAGAACAAGCCCTAAAAAAACAAGATGAACTTTCTTTGCAAAATCTTGCTTGGCAAAGTGAGATAGATACATTGAAAAAACGTTTCTTAGACGACTGTTTAGTGTTTTTTCCCCAAACAGCATGGGAAAGCTCGCCAGTTTTAATAGCAGAATTACTAGCTAAAACACAATCTGCTGTAAATAAATTAACTGTGCAAAAGAATTCGCAAAAAAAAGAGCTTGATGAACTTACCGCCAAATGCGAGTTTTCTCTTAATAGGAAAACTGCCGCCGATAAAGCGGCGGCTAAAGCGCAAACCTTGGCTGAAGAACGCGCGCTATATGAACAAAAGATGCATAAACAAAGTGAAGAATCTGGGCAGTCTTTTAATGCTGTATTAGTGGAAAATGGCTTTAATAATGAATCTGAATACCGGGCAGCGCTTATGAGTAAGGAAGAAATTACTAAGTTTAGTAAACAAGTAGCCGAGTATGAAAAAAACGGTGAGCAACTGGCGCGAGATATTAGCCGTCTATATAGGGAAACAGACAATGTAGAACAGCCAGATTTATTGAAGCTTAGGCATAAGAGCGATACAGTCAATGCACTTGCCAAGGCTTTGAATGAGCGGCGCGATGAAATCTATAGCCATATTAGCAAAATAGAAAGCGCGTATAAAGAGCTTAAAAGCGCCGCACTTAATTATGAAAAAACCGAGAAAAAATATGCGGCTGTTAAACAATTAGCAGACACTGCTAATGGTAAATTAGATTTCGAAACATATACGCAAATGGCCTATTTTGAGCGGGTTATACATGCCGCCAATATGCGTCTTAAATTGATGAGCCAAGGCCGCTATACGCTGTTGCGTAAAAGTGTCAGCGAAGACGGACGCAAACGTTCGGGTTTGGAACTGGCTGTTATGGATATTTTTACAGGCAAAACGCGTTCTGCAAATTCTTTGTCGGGCGGGGAATCTTTTATGGCATCGCTTTCCTTAGCGCTGGGATTATCCGATATTGTTCAGCAAAATGCAGGTGGTATTCGCCTTCCGGCAATGTTTATTGACGAGGGTTTTGGCACTCTGGATACCGAGGTTTTAGAACTGGCTGTAAAAACTCTGGCGGAAATGGCGGGTTCGGAAAGAATAATAGGTATAATTTCTCATGTAGCGGAACTAAGCGAGTGGATAGATAAACAAGTGCGTATAGAAAAAACAACCAATGGCAGCAAAATACACTTAAGGGCGCCTCGATTTACTCCGAATTGCCAGATTAACTAGCAGTTTTTTCGCCTAGCAAGGCGGAGGAGCTGAAGCGTAGCCTAAAGCTACGTGAAGCGACGAAAACGCAGTCTTGGCGGAAAAAGGGCAGCGAAGATGGTGATGAATGGGTATTTAGAGGCGCCCTTAAGGGTTTGATAAGCAAAAGGGCGTATGTGTGCTTTCCCTAAGAATCCTTGCAAATGTTTGCGTAACCCCATTGATTTTAGCTCCAAAATTATCTATAATACTCATATCAGGAACATTCCTTGCTCATATTTAATTTGCATGAATTTAGCTAAATAGAAAGTGTACTTGCAAAGCCTTTTAACCCATTTAGCAGCCTTAAATACTGAATACTTTGGTTGCGGCTAAAAGCCGCTCTATGGTAAATAATAAAGAAGGTGAGAAAAATGCATATAGCTAAAATGCATGGCTTGGGTAATGATTTTGTGCTGGTAAACGGTTTTACTGAAAAACTGCCCGACGATCTTAATAAATTGGCTTTAGAGATTTGCCATCGCCGTTTGGCTATCGGCGCGGATGGCCTGATTATTTTACGTCCGGCAAAAAGCGGCGCGGCAGCCGAGTATTTAATGTTCAACCCCGATGGTTCACAATCAAAAATGTGCGGTAATGGCTTACGTTGCGCTGCGTTGTTCGCCAAGCGTGAAGGCATTGTGACGCAAGACGAGTTTGTTTTTGACAGCCTGGCTTGGCCGGTATCGCCGCATATTATTGATGAAAAACGCGGTATTGTGCGGGTAGATATGGGGCCGCCCAGATTAGCAGCGGTGGAAATACCTGCACATTTTACCGGCTCCCGCGTGGTAGGCGCGCCATTACTGGTTTTAGCGCGCATGTTCAATGTTACTTTAGTTTCTATGGGTAACCCTCATTGTGTGATTTTTATCGATGACGATTTATCTCATTTTCCGGTAGAAAAAATTGGACCAGCCATTGAAAATCATAAAATGTTTCCGGATAAGATCAATACCGAGTTCATTCGTTTAATAGATGATGAACATATAGAGATGCGGGTATGGGAGCGCGGTGTTGGCGAAACTATGGCTTGCGGCTCTGGGGCTTGCGCTGCTGTGGTAGCTGCCATTTTGAACGGTTATACTAAAAATGATGTTGAAGTAAAGTTGCGTTACGGTTCCTTACGAGTACAATGGGAAGAGGGCGGCTCGGTGTATATGACCGGCCCCGCTACCTATGTACTGGAAGGAGAATATTTGTTATAAGGTAAACATAAATATTAATTAATGGCTAAATGCCATCGCAGGAGGTATATATGATACAGGAAGCTCAACGAATGCAAGCTATTCCGCCTTATATGTTTGCGCGTATCGAACGCATGATCAGCGAAAAACGGGCACAGGGCATAGATATTATCAGTTTGGGAATTGGCGACCCCGATTTACCTACTCCAACCCCTATTATAGATGAGCTTAGCCGCAGAGCATACGATGCGGCTAATCATCAGTACCCTTCTTCACGTGGTATGAAGACTTTTCGTGAAGGGGTTGCCAGCTACTATAATAAGCGTTTTGGTGTAGAGCTTGATCCGGAAGATGAAATCACCGCCTTAATAGGTACAAAAGAAGGTATAGCCAATATTAATTATTGCTTTGTGGAGCCGGGCGATATCAATTTAGTTCCCGATCCTTCTTACCCTGTTTATGATATTGCCACCGGCTTAGCAGGAGGTAATAGCTATTATATGCCTCTGACGAAAGAAAATAATTTTTTGCCAGATTTTCAAGCTATACCGGCGGCTGTTTTAAGTAAAACGAAGATATTATGGCTTAATTATCCCCATAATCCCACCGCAGCAGTGGCTGATTTAGATTTTTTTGAACAAGCGGTAGCTTTCGCGCGCCGTAATAATCTGCTTATCTGTCATGACAGCGCCTATGGCGAAATGACTTATGATGGATATGAAGCTCCCAGCATTTTACAGGTTACAGGAGCAAAAGATTTAGCGGTGGAATTTGGTTCATGTTCCAAGCCCTTTAATATGACAGGTTGGCGCATTGGTTATTGCGTGGGTAATACCGCTGCCGTCTCTGCTTTAGCCCGCTATAAATCTAATGTGGATAGCGGCGTTTTTCAGGCAATACAGTATGCCGGTTTAGCCGGCCTGCAGGATTATTGTTCTTTTGTTGAAAAAAACCGCGCTGTTTATGCGGCACGCCGTGAAATTTTAGTAGGCGGTTTAAATAGTCTGGGTTGGGAACTGCCGTATCCGAAAGGAACTTTCTATGTATGGGCGCCTGTGCCTCTTGGTCATACCTCGGCCTCTTTTGCGGAATTGCTGCTAAATGAAGCGGCAATAGTTGTTACGCCGGGCAATGGCTATGGCCCGGCAGGTGAGGGCTATTTTCGCGCTACTTTGACTTTAGAAGAAAGCCGTCTTAAAGAAGCTATAGAGCGATTACGCAAAGCTTTAGGCCGGGTGGAGTTTTAGCTGTGAGGGAATCTCTGTCTTTTTTATTGAATATTATTAAGCCGCGTGAGCGTAAGTTGCACACAGCGGAAATTTTGCCTAAAAAAGCAAAATTAGGTATAGCTTTCGGTGGCGGCGGCTTTAAGGGCGCGGCTCATGTGGGTGTGCTTAAAGTTTTGTCTGAGTATAATATAAAGCCGGATATGGTGGCCGGCACATCTGTTGGCGCTGCGGTAGCTGCTCTTTTAGCCAGCGGATATACTTGGCAAATGATGCAAACACTGCTAAATCAATTTGATTTAGATGCAATGATGAAAATTCGTCCCAATAAAAATGGGCTTATTCCTGCTAAAGCGTATACAGAGCTTATACATACCTGTGTTAAAGGTAAAAAAATTGAGGAAATGGATATACCCTTGAAGATAGTGGCGGTCGATTTAGTAAGCTGGAAAAAGGTGATTTTCGATAAAGGCGAAACGGCGCTGGCGGTACGCGCTTCTTCCGCTATACCGGGAGTATTCACTCCGGTAAAAATGGGCGATATGCTGCTGGCAGATGGCTATTTACTGGATGTTTGCCCTACAAGGGTGGTAAGGGAGATGGGTGCGGATATTGTGCTGGCTATTAGCCTTTTTTCACCTAATTATAGTACTCCCCAGAATATGCTAGAAATTATTAACCGCGCTATAGATATTGCTACGGCAGCCAACCGTTGTGTTGACGCCGATTGGCTTGTAGAACCGATACCGCATCATTTGAACTCTTTGAATTCTAAGATCATCCCGCAATGTATAGAATTGGGCGAACAAGCGGCGCGCGCTAAAATTGCCAGCTTGCTGGACTTATGCCAAGCCCAGGGAATTAGCTTTATTGAACCAAGGGAGGTAATAAGCAAATGAGTATTGCCATAGGGCAAATGGAAGTTTTTGCTGCCGATTTGCGTCGCAACAAACAATCTATGCTGGCGTTAATAGAGGTAGCGAAGCATAATAAAGCGGAACTGATCATTTTTCCGGAGTTGGCTATCAGCGGCTTGACTGCCGGAGCACATTTTATGGATCCGGCCTTTCTTGCCGATTGTATGCGTATAGGCGAAGATATTGCGGCTATGGCTGGTGAGATAACCGTGATATTCGGCAATGTAGAGAAAAAAGACAATAAATTATATAATACCTGTTTTATGGCAAAAGATGGCCAATTGGGGCGTTTGGAAGCCCCTTTGGGTGAAAGCTTCATTCCCCAATCTTATCGGCCTTTTAGCACAGATATTGAAGCAAAAACATATATGATAGACGTGAACGGCAAATTATACCGCACCGCCTTCCTTTTGGGTGATTGGCGCAATAAAGCTTTGCCTTTTCGCGCTAAAGATATAGATTTGTTGGTGAACCTTTCTGCTGCGCCTTATGTTACCGGTGTCGATAAACCGGCTTCTTTTATTAATACCCGTCTATATATTCAGGTTAATGGCTGCGGGCTGCAAAGCGTGGGCAAAACCCATTATTTATTGCCCGGTGGCAGTTATATGCTTGATTTAAAGGGTAATCTTATAGCAAGGGAGCCGGATTTTTATGAAAGCGTAGGCTTGTGGGATCTTAAACGCGGCGGCAGGCTGGCTGCGCCTTTGGCTGAAGACGCAATGCTGGGAGAAGCTTTAGTTAAAGGAGTACATTGTTTTTGTGAAGGCGTGGGGGTAAAAAAGGCAGTGATCGGGCTTTCCGGCGGTATAGATTCGGCTCTGGCAGCCTGTGTATATAGCAGGGCTTTAGGTCCAGAGCAGGTTTTGGCTATCTCTATGCCCAGTAAATACAGTAGTACTACCACTCAAGAATTGGCTGCGCTTTTAGCGGTTTCTTTAAATCTGAATCATATGAATTTGCCAATTCAAACCGCTTTGGATTCCCTGAGTTCATCTTTTGCTTGGAACAGCGCTTATGACGCGCAAAGTGAACAGTTTAAGCTGGAACAGGATATGCGGGTGCTAGAGAATATGCAAGCCCGCGAGCGCATGAGATACCTGGCTACCGCCGCCGCTTCCTGGCAAGCCATTTTTACCTGTAATAGCAATAAATCGGAGTTTGCGGTAGGCTATACTACTTTTTACGGAGATTTAGCCGGGGCATTTGCCGCTCAGGCTGATTTATGGAAATATCATGTTTATTTGGCGGCGGCCTATTTTCAACGTCAGTATTTTCCGGAAGCGCCTTTAAAAACTATTGCCGGCATTCGTCCTTCTGCCGAGCTTTCGCCGCAGCAGGATGTAGATAAAGGGTTGGGAGACCCTTTAGTATATGCTTATCATGACCATCTTTTTAAAGCCTGGGTAGAGGGGGGCGAGACCATAACGGGGGTGTTGCGCTGGTATTGTGATGGTGTTTTACCCAACCGCTTAGGGGTAGCGGCAGAGTTGATAGGCCAGCTATTCAAAGATACGTCTTCCTTGGTACAAGATTTAGAATACTGGTGGGTCATGTACAATGGTTTGGGTGTAGCCAAACGTATGCAAGCACCGCCTTTACTGGCATTAAGCGGCGCGCCTTTTGGCGAACCACGACAAGAGATACAGCTTCCGCCTTATTTTAGTGATGAATATTTGCGTTTGAAGAAGAAATTATTACGCCGATGAATAGCCTTTTCATAGAAGCGCCGGCCAAAATAAATTGGCGGCTTAAAATTTTAGGCAGGAAAAAAGACGGTTATCATCTATTATGCAGCCTAATGCAAAACATATGCTTAACAGATACTATTTTTTTAAGCATTAGCCGGCAAGATAGCTGCCTTATTAGCAAAGGGCCCGCTATCTTTCAGGAAGATAACCTGGCTTATGCGGCCTGGTTATTGTTAAAGAGGGAATTGGGGCTTACTTATGGCCTGAAGATTCGAATCGAAAAACGTATACCCATAGGCGCAGGTTTAGGCGGTGGTTCTGCCGACGCCGCCGCCGTATTAAAAGGAGCAAATGAGCTGTTCGATTTGGGGTTAAGCCGGGAAGAATTGAGCGGCTTTGGCCTAAAATTGGGTGCAGATATTCCTTTTTGCTTGCTGGGTGGTTTGGCGAAAGCCGAAGGGGTAGGGGAGAAGCTAACCCCTTTGCCTTTGCCCCCGCCGCTATCTTTATTATTGGCCAACCCGGGCTATAGTGTTTCTACCAGGGAAGTTTTTGCCGATTTTAGCTTAAGCAACCAAGCGTTCGCCTTAGAAAAAAAGGAAAACGCGGCTTGTTTTGAGCTTTCCCAGGCTTTGCTTGCGGGAGATATTTACGCCATTATAGCTTTAATGGAAAATGATTTGACCGCCAGTGCTTACAGATTATGCCCACCAATATATAAATTAGCGCAAAGCTTGCGCGCTCTGGGTTTAAATCCGTTGCTTTGTGGCAGTGGCGGCACTTTAATTACCTTAGCGGAAAACAGTGACGCCCTGGCAAAAGCAAAAGTGGCTTTAGCCTTTGTACCTTGGCTTGTACAAGTAAAAACAATTGGAGGAACGGCGTAAAATGAAAATAACTATTCGTCCGGCAAGAGTAGAGGATGCCCAAAGCATCAATGATTTACGGCGTATGCCCGGGGTATTTGAGAATATTTTGGGTATGCCTTCGGAGAATTTAAAAAGAAATGAAGAATTTTTGCAAAACATGGATGCCGATTCACATCAGTTTGTAGCAATTATAACAGATGAAGCAGGCAAAGAAAGGATTATTGGTATGGCGGGGCTAAGCGTGCGCCCTAATCCGCGCCTGCGTCATAGCGCCGACCTGGGTATAATGGTGCATAAGGATTATCAGGGCTGCGGTGTGGGGAATAAACTGATGGAAACCCTGATAGATTTAGCCGATAACTGGTTGATGTTAATAAGAATAGAATTAGGCGTATATACAGATAATGAACATGCCATTAATATGTATAAAAAGTTTGGCTTCGAGGCAGAAGGGGTTAATCGAAAGGCAGCCGTACGTAATGGCCAATATGTGGATACTTTGATGATGGCTAGATTGAAAAATAGTGTAAACTGCAAAAGTGCGCTGCTAAGGGATTTTGATGGTAAATGAGCGGCCTTGGGAGATGAAAGGGGTATGATGATGGATATTCTTGAGAGTTTTCCTGTTGCCGAAGTACGGGCGCAGTTTCCGGCTTTAGAGCGAACTCATAATGGCTTGGCGGTAGCATATTTTGACGGGCCCGGCGGTTCTCAAACTGTGCGTGCGGCTATTGATGCAATGAGCGGCTATATGAGCCGGGGTGTAGCAAATTTACACGGGCCTTTTCCCAGCAGCTTGGAAACAGAAGCCATGATAGCAAAAGCCCGGCAGGCAGTAGCAGCTTTAGTGGGCGCCGCTCCACAGGAAGTGGCTTTTGGCGCCAATACAACTTCGCTTATTTTTC
>WRKD01000195.1 GCA_009778255.1 Bacillota bacterium | reverse complement strand
AAGGCCAACTGATCCTTTAAATCTAATAATAGATTTAGTATTTGCGCCTGTATAGATACATCTAAGGCAGAAACAGCTTCATCGCATACCATAAACTTGGGAGAAAGCGCCAAAGCGCGGGCAATACATAAACGCTGGCGTTGCCCGCCGGAAAGCTGATGCGCATAGCGCGACAGCCAGTTAGTCGAAAGCCCCACCGCCTCAAAAAGCTCTTGAATACGGGCCTTTCTGGCGGCTTTATTACCATAATGATGAATGTGTAAAGGCTCGGACATCAATGCTTCCAGGCTTAGCCGTGGATCTAAAGAATCGTAAGGGTCTTGAAATACTACCTGCATTTCCCTACGTATAACCTGCATTTCACGATATTTAAGTTTATAAATATCGGCGCCTTCAAAAAACACCGAACCGGAACTAGCCTCGAGTAGCCGCAAAGCAATTTTAGAAAGAGTACTCTTACCACAACCACTCTCGCCTACTAAGCCAAATGTTTCGCCGCGTTTTATTGCGAAACTTACATTATTCACGGCTGTTAATTTTGTGCTTTTTAATCCCCGGCTGCTATTCACATAAAAAACTTTACTTATGTTTTCCAGCCTAATAATATGATCTTCCACACTTAGTTCTCCACTTTAATATACCCGCGACGATCAAAAGTCCTATTTAAATAGCGGCAGATTATTCATCATTCATTATACGGATACGTGGATCCACATAACCGTATATTACATCAGTAATAATATTGACCAAAATCATTAAAATAGCAATTACAATGGTTGTTCCCTGTACTAAAGGATAATCCCTTACGGTGATAGCGTCTATTAGCAATTTGCCAATACCTTGCCGGGCAAAAACCGTTTCTAAAACTATGGCGCCGCCAAAAGCGGTAGCTAAGCTATAACCGGTTACCGTAACAATAGGAATCAAAGAATTCCCCAAGGCATGTTTAAACAAAACTACCATTTCCCTTAAGCCTTTGGCACGTGCGGTTCGAATAAAATCTTCATTAAGTATTTCTAGCATGGAAGAGCGTGTAATGCGCAAAAGCAGCGCCGTTTCCCCAATAGCAATGGTCAGCAAAGGCCCAAGCAGAGATTTCCAATAAGATATATTGTTATCCATACTGCTTATAACTGGTATGATTTTTAATTTTAACGCAAAAATATACAAAACCCACAGACCAACATAAAAAGTGGGTAAAGACATACCCAGGGTAGAAAAAGAAATCAGCGTAATATCCGGCCATTTTCCGCGGAAAATGGCGGCAATCACCCCCAAAAACACTGCCAGTATAAAACCAATGATTATGCCAAAAAAAGCCAATTCTGCAGTGCGTGGAAAGCGTTCTAATATAACTTGAGATACTGGGCGGTAAAGGGATAAAGAAGAGCCCAAATCTCCTTTTATAAAGCTCTTAAGCGCAATAGAAAACTGCAGCGCTAAGGAATCATTCAGACCATGGGCAGCACGGTAAACCGCTATTTGTGCATCTGTGGCTTTGGGCCCTAGCATTGTTACGGCGGGGTCGCCCGGGATGAGGCGTATCACAAAGAATACTACCACAAAAACACCGAATATGGTCGGTATGGCAAACAATAAACGCTTGGCAATATATCTTAGCATACCCTTTACTCCCGGCCGCGTACGCATTATTTAGAATGAAAAGTGGAGAGCAGGAAACAAACTGCTCTCCACCGCCTTTTTCACCTGTTTATTTGATATCTACATTATTTACATCGATATATATATCGCCCCTTAAAGCAAGGCCGCTGATTCTTGGTTGAGTTAACACATAATCACCATAAGTGGAAGCTGAATAAAGCACATTCAGATCGATCAAACGCTTTTGCGCCGCGTTAAAAGCCTCGCGTTTATCTGCTTCCGAGGTAGCAGATAAACCGGCGGCTACCTTGGCATCATAATCGCTGTCCGTTACGCCACACCAATTGGAACCAGGATACATTGAGCTGGTATAACGGTTTACAGTATCATCTGTCAGGAAATTTGTGCTATTGTATAATAACCACATGGCAGCTTCGCCAGAGCGAACTTTGTCAATGAATACGCCGAAATCAACCATCTGCAAATCCACAATGAAACCGCCGCTCTTCAGCTGATTTTCCGCAATCAATGCGGGAGCAGTAGAAAGCTCGTCATTAACCGCCCATAGTGTTATTTTTGCCCCATCCTTATAACCGGCCTCCGCTAAAAGGCTTTTGGCTTTATCCGGGTCATAGCTGGGCTTAAAATAACCGGTTAAAGCGTATTTGCATTTTTCAGGTATATAGCCGCTGGGAACGGTTTCCTTACCCAAGAATATCTGATCCACAAAATACGAGGGGTTTATGGCATGGAAATAAGCTTCACGCACCACCGGATTATCGAAAGGCGCATGCTGCATATTCACGCCAATATATAAAAGCTGCAGCGAAGGGACATATAACGCTTCTTTACCGGCGCTAATATACTCATTGACCTTATCTATATTGGTACTGTAAATCAAATCAAGTTCGCCGTTTTCAAAAGCGGTGTACAAAGTGTTTTGATCGGCTATTATTTCGCTGACAATGCGTTCTACTTTTGGTTTATTTCCCCAATACTTGTCAAATCTTATAGCTTCGGTTTTGCTTCCCGGAGTACCAGATGTAAAGGCAAAAGGCCCGGTACCGATGGGAGTCAAATTAAAGCCAGACATACCCAGTTTATCATAAGCGGCTTTGCTTGTTATATCACTGGCATATATGGAACAACGGGTAATAAAATCGGCATCCGGTTTTATCAGCTTAAATGTTACGGTATATTTATCGGGCGCATCTATAGAAGCAATATTGCTTAAACCTAAAACTTCCTGTTGCAGGGAACCCAATGCTTCATCGCTGTGGCGTTCAAAAGAGAATTTTACATCCTCGGAAGTGAATTCACCATAATCACCATGCCATTGTACGCCTTTCCTTAGATAAAAGGTATACGTTAGATGATCATCAGAAATATCCCATTTTTCCGCTAACTGTGGTGAAGAAGAACCATCCGAATTGAGAACAGCTAAATTCTCAAATATCATCGGCGCCAGCACCAATTGGCTGGATGTTGTAAAAGTTGCCGGATCCCAAGATTTATCTTCCCAGGTGCGTCCAAGATACAACACCTTACCGGCTTGGTTTTGCTGACTTCCGTCAGATTGTACCTTCATCGTATCCAGGGATTTTTTTTGCCCGCAGGCACTTACTATTAAAATTAAAGAAATCATCAACACCAGCAAAAGCAGCATTCTATTTCTGTTCATTATCCTTTTCCTCCTTAATTTCGAACAAATATCCTCGAAAAAACATATACTTTTCTTATCGTATTTTTTCAGCGGTTCTTGAGGATATAGTTTTTATGAGTTACTTATCAGCCCTTGAGCTTTTTTAATATATCCTGTGGTTTTATCAAGGTGTTGAAAAAACTTACCCCAATCGCGTCACGCAGAGCATTGATAATGGCAGGGCAAATATCATTATCCGCAGGTTCGCCTACGCCTTTGGCGCCATAGGGACCCAAGCCGCCGCCGCTTTCTAAAAGCACTGTTTCAATTTCCGGTGCATCCAATGCCGTGGGTATCAAGTAAGTGGCGAAGCTATTGTTGCGGGTTATGCCTTTATCCCAAGCTAAATCCTCCATCACCCAGCCTTGATTATAAATTGCCCCTCCTTCCATCTGCCCCTCGCAGCTATTACGGTTAACGGCTTTACCGCAATCCACAGCGGCTACGATACGCAATAGTTCGTATTGGCCGGTTTCTTCATCCACCGCTAGTTCCACGCCATGGGCGGTATAGGTCATATCCGGTAAAATACGGCCTTTGATATTGGTCAAATCCGGCACCTCAGAAAAGGGTGCGTTGAACTGGCCTTCGTGGAAGAGCAATTCGCCGTCATTTGAAACATGCCCTACTACGGTCACAAAAGGTAAGCTGCGTTGAGGATCATTGGTGTAAAATATCTTACGGTCGTAGAAGGTCAGCTCATGAGGCTGGCAGCTCAGCAAAGTTGCGGCTTTTTTAGCCAGTATATCTTTAACATAACGGGTAGCTACTAAACAAGCGTTACCAGACATATAGAGCTGACGCGTGGCAGTGGTAGTTCCGGCCAGGGGTGTTAAATGGGTATCCATTATGAAGGGATGTACATCCTCTATGGGCAAGCCCAGCTCCTCGCCGCAAATTTGCGCCAGCACGCTCGCTTGACCACCGCCAAGATCGGGTACGCCGGCGCGTAGTGTCACGCTGCCATCCAGCTCTACGCGTATAGCCACCCGGGAAGAATCGTGTAAAAAACACAAGCGACCATAGCTCATCTGCCCAATGGCTATGCCCCTCCCCACTTTGCGGCCATCCGGCAAACGTTCGGGCTTGGGCGTTTTTTCCATTTTCTCGCGCAATGCCTGCAGCAGTTCGGTAAGGGCGATATGCCCTTCCGGGATAAAGCCTGTAGAAAGGGAATCCCCATTTTTCAAAACATTTTTCAGGCGCAGTTCATAGGGGTTCATATTAAGTTTGGCTGCGATCTCGTCCATTTGCCGTTCATAGGCAAAATTTACCTGAGTAGCGCCGAAACCCCGGTTGGCACTGGAAAATGTATTATTGGTGAAGGCGGAGCGGCTCACGCATTCCTGATTCTCTATCCTATATGGGCCGGTTCCGTTGATAGTAGAATACATCTGCACCCAGGGGGTAAGATAAGTATAAGCGCCGCCGTCCATCACTATGCTCGCTTGCTGGGCCAAAATTTTGCCATCTTTAGTAACGCCTGTCTTATAATGCAGGTATTCCGGATGGCGCTTGGCATGGGCTTCCAAAGATTCTTCCCGCGACCACACCATTTTCACCGGGCGGCGCGTGGCTACGGTCAAGAGCGCCAAATAGGTTTCTACCGTGATATCCTCTTTACCGCCAAAACCGCCGCCCATGGGTATGCTCATATTACGCACTTGATTATGATGGCGCTTCAGCACCTTGGCAATAGTGCGATAATGCTCCAACACTTGCGTGCCCACGCGTAAGGTGATAATACCGTTTTCATCCAGCCAGGCCATGCCGCCTTCTGTTTCCAAGTAGGCGTGATCATGGGGAGAAGTGCAATAGTCGTTTTCTACGATCAGATCACATTCCTCCCAGACAGCTTCTAAATTGCCTTTTTCCACCTTGGTTTCCATGATCAGATTAGCTTGATCTTCACTGGAAACCACATACGCGCCTTCTTTCAAAGCTTCCCGGGGATCGAACACCCCCTCGGTTACTTCATAATCTACTTCTATCAGCTTAAGCGCTTCCAGGGCGATCTCTTCCGTTTCCGCCGCCACCAGAGCTATAGGTTCGCTCTTCGAGCGTATCTTGCCATGGGCCAATACTTTATAAAGGCCCTCGAAACCGCCGCCCACATCGCGCATTTGCCCAAATTTAGTAATATCCTCATTAAGCGGCACATCCTCGGCGGTTAAGACCGCGGCTACGCCGGGCAGGGCTTTGGCTTTAGAAGTATCCACTTTGCGCAATATAGCGGCAGCGTATTTACTGCGCAGCACCTTACCATAAAGCATATTGGGCATGACATAGTCGTCGGAATAGAGCTGCTCGCCTTTAGCTTTGGCCCAGGCGTCATGACGCGGCACTTTATTGCCTACCAGTTTAAAATTACTCATGCGCCACACCCCCTAGCGGGCTGCCTGACAGCCCGAGTCTTGAGTTTTGAGTTTTGAGTTTTGAGTTATGTGGTAAATCATTGTTTGACAATTCGCATGCTACATTGTAGATGGCGTCTACTATTTTTTGATAGCCGGTGCAGCGGCAGAGATTGCCGGCTATGGCTTCGCGAATGGCCTTACGGTCCGCTCGGCCATCGTGGTCCAGATAATGTTTGGCCGCCACGATCATGCCGGGGGTGCAGAAGCCACATTGAATGGAGCCGCATTCCACAAAGGCTTTTTGCAGCTTGGCGGTGAGATCATCCGCATAACCCAGTCCCTTGACCGTCCACACTTCATGACCGGCACAAGCGTGGGCTAAAGTTACGCAGGATTTTACGGCGCGCCCGTCCAGATACACGGTGCAGGTACCGCAATCCCCTTCCTCACAACCACATTTTACCTCCCAATATAAATTATCCCGCAGCAGCCGCAAGAGGCTTAAATGCGCCGGGGCTTGGAAAGTTTTTTCCTCCCCGTTCACCTTAAGGGTGAGCGTTAACAACTCAGCCATGTTGAATCCTCCCTTCACCGTCTTTGCAGCTTTCATGGACACATATTCCGCTTGCCTTAAGCAAAGCCCGCTTTACCAGTACCGGCGCTACTTCCCTACGGTATTCCCCTGTAGCCCGCGTATCGTCGATAGGGCTGATTGCTGCACCTACCGCCTCCAGCGCCGCTTTAACCGTATCGTCGTCAAGTTTTCGCCCTATCAATATTTTTTCCGCCTCATATGCCCGCAGCGGTTTGGGAGCCACGGAACCTAAGGCGACAGCGCAATCTTCTATAACGCCGTTTGCCGCAAGCTTAACGGCGCAGGCCGCCGTAGCGACTGATATAGCCATGGCATTACGTAGGCCTATTTTGAAAAATGCGCTATATGGGTTAGGTATAAACTCTAGGGCGGTGATGAGTTCTCCCGCCTGAAGCAAGGTTTTATTTACTCCCGTGAAAAATTCCGCAATAGGAACGCGACGCTTACCTCCTTCTGATTCGATCAACACATCAGCTTTAAGAGCTAAGAGTGCCGGAGCGGTATCTGCCGCCGGGGATGCGTAGGCGATATTCCCGCCAATGGTAGCGGAATTGCGTGTCACCGCATCGGCGAATACCTTAGCCGCCATATATAAAGCCGGCGCCTGTTTAGCAAGAAGCGTGGATGCCGCCAGTTCGCTGATGGTGGTAAGCGCCCCCACGCATATTTTGCCGTCCTCCTCTTGGATACCGCGCAAAGCCGCGATATCGCTGATGCCCACCAAGGTGAGATCATTCATTTTACCGGCGCGGATATCCACCATCACATTGGTACCCCCCGCCACCACGCAGGCTTTATCTCCTTCTCTATCCAGAAAAGCAAGAGCCCCGCGCACATCCGGCGCTTTGACATAGTTGAAATTCTTCAAAATAACACCTCCCGAAAATTCAATTCACAATGGACAATGTTGACAATAGGCAATTATGATATTGCTCAAGAGCGCTTTCTTGGTTATTGGGCAACACCCTGTAATCAGCCGCAATCATCCAGCGCTCGCGTAAACGAAAAGCCGGGATGGTTTGGCGCAGGGCCTTGTTGTTGGCAATATTCCCGGCTACACCATTATCCAAAGCCCATTGGGTCAGCGGGATTATCTTGGGTTTGGTAAGCAAGGTGATCCGGCGGTGCAGCGCTTCTATAAGCAGTGATAGTTTATCGTTAGGCCTATCCAATAAATATTCCGTAATTTTCGCCAAGTTCTTTGTTTCATATATTTCGCGCACATCATGATCCCGCTTAATTTGATTACGCAAAAGAATATCCTCTGTATCAATATCTTTTTGTTTCAGACTATACAACCTCTTGGCCATTTTTATCAATAAATATCCATGTGCCATTTAACTTCACCTGCGCACTGCCTCTGGAGAAAGATTCAACCGCATCATATTTTGGCGAGATGACTTCTTTGCCGGCCTTATCAATAAACCCCCATTTACCGCTAATGAGTTCTTCATCGCCATCTGAAGTTATTTCCCATTCTGCATCAATACAAACCGCCGCCAAGCCATCGGAAAAATATTCCACAGAATCATATTTAGGTATAATAATTTCTTTTCCGGTCATATCTATAAAACCCCATTTGCCGCCGGTGCGAATATCATTTCCCCAATAATCTCTCCTTGTTGCAGTCCACTCTGCACCAAATAGAACAGCAGCCAGCCCTTCCGAAAATTCATTTATCACATCGTACTTAGGATGCACTATTTCTTTTCCAGTTTTATCTATTAAACCCCATTTACCGCCAGCCAGGAAGTCGAAATCTTCTCCGTTGAGCCACATAGCGCCAATATTGATTTTTGCCAATCCTTCAGAGAAAGGTTCTAGCTCATCGTATTTGGGTGACGCAATCTCTATGCCAGTTTTATCAATTAGCCCCCATTTTCCATTCCATACGCTACCGACACGAAAATTTGCTAAACCATCGGAAAAAGATTCAACATAGTCATACTTAATCGGTAAAACCACTTCACCGCTCTTATTAATAAAACCCCATTTTGCATTGTTGACGGAATTCCAGTATAATCCTACTACTACATGGCCTTCTTCACCAATTGCCACAGCTGCTAAACCATCAGAGAATGATTTTACAAAGTCGTATATAATAGGCACAACAATTTGCCCAGTTCTATCAATGAAACCCCACTTGCCACCATCTAACCAACTAGACACTTCTCCACCTATCCAAACCCCGCCTATGTTTACAGCTGCTAAGCCTTCAGAAAAGCTAAATGCCCAATCATAAGATAGTGGTATGATTTCTTGACCGTTTTCATCAATAAAGCCAAATTTGCCTGGGTCAGATATACTTACCCAGCCATGATCGTCATCCCGATACTTGTTTTCGGTATTATCATAGGAGTCAAAATGAACCACTGCTAAGCCTTCTGAATACTCTTCAACCCAGTCGTATTTGTTTTCATGCGAAGTAGCTGTACTATTGCTAATGTCTTCCTCAAATCCTGATATATCTTCCGGTTCACTGTTTTGTTCACTATCTTCTGTTGGTTCCAGATTGATAATGGTTTCATTATCCTGCTCGTTAATAGCACTAACATTATTATTAAACTCATCGGAAACTACCATATCATCGCTTTGCTCAACCAATGCTTTCGTGTTTCCGACATCCTTTACACATGCTGCTAATGCTAAGATTAGCAGTAACATAAGGAATAATTCCAGTGTAAAAGGAAAAATGCGTTTCTTTATTATTCTATATACAATAATACTTGACTTTATTTCGCATACCTCACGGTATTCGCCGAGGGGTTGTTTATTGGCCATGTTACCTCCTCTTTGCTGCCTTAGTTCCGTCTATATTTCATGATGTAACTGCATCGCGTATTTCTTAAATTCTGTATATGGAATCTTTATGTACGGACGCAATATGGGGTGCTTCTCCTTAATTTTATCAAACAATTCCTAAGTTATGTATCCCTTCTGATTTCTGCGGTTTGGTGATCCTTTCGTATTACTATATGCAAAACACCGCATATAACGGCACGGATTTGATTCCGTTTTTAAATCCAAAATTTTTGCAGGAAACCCTAATCGAGTACGGTGGAGCATATTTCTTAACAAAAACATTTAGGCTGCGTGATCTCACGTGTTCACCCGCTTTAACTTCGACAGGAATTACATTACCCCCCTCTTGTAACACAAAATCTATTTCTGCCTGACCGCCGCTTTTACTGTCGCTTCTCCAATAAAGTAAGCTTTTTTCGCTGGCGGCAAAATGCTGCGCCACATAATTTTCGGCTATCGCGCCCAAAAATCGATTATCCATTTCTCCCAAGTTCAATACAATCTCCGGAGGGGTTTTACTTGTCATTGCCAAAAGACCCGTATCACCCAAATAAAGCTTAAAGTTAGTGAAATCCTTATAAACATTGAGCGGTATTTCGGGGGTTGATACGTTATAACACTTATTGACCACTTTCGCCGTTTCCAACCAGTCAAGGGCTTCCCCAAAGATTGCATTGCTGCCGCCTCTTTGAATTACTTTAAATTGAAATTTTCTATTATCTTTTGCAAGCTGGGCCGGAATGGAATTGTAGGCCGCGCGTATCTTGATGGCTTCGCTATCTGTAGCGTATTTTGCCATATCCGCAATATAATCGTTGATGATCCTGTTCTGAACGCCGGGAACAGTAATTAGGGATGCTGTATCTGTATATTCCAAAACACTTGCTGGCATACCGCCAACTACTAAAAAGATTTTGTAAAGATACAATGCCCGCTGATGCAGGCTTTCATGTAAAGGAGTATTTGTTTCAAACGCGGCCTTTATTTCTTCCACCAATATTTCTTCCCCTTGCGACCATAAAAACTCCTTAAATGTAAGAGGATGCAAGGTTTTAGAATCCACATTTCCTACCGGAAAAGAATATTTTTCACGCTTTATGGCAACACCGAGCAAACTGCCTGCCGCTGCTATATGGTACTGGGGAGCCATTTCATTGAAATATTTAAGCGAAGTAAGCGCTCTTTCACAAGATTGTACTTCATCAAAAATAATAAGCGTTTCATGTGGGATAATGCGAGTTTTTAAATGTGCTTCTAGGAGCAGCAAGATTCGAGCCGGTTCTATATTTCCGTCAAACCAAGTGTTTGCCAGAGGGTCGGTTTCAAGATTAATATACGCAATTTTATTATAATGATTTTTGCCGAATTCCCGGATTATATAAGTTTTTCCCACCTGCCTCGCTCCGTAAAGAAGCAAAGGCATGCGTCCGCTTTTATTTTTCCATTCTATCAATTCGGCTGTAATAGCTCTTTTCATTCTGCTCACCTCGAGGTCATGCTATCACATATTGGCCATTAAGTCAAGATTAGAATATAATTTTTATATTAATCTTGACTTAATGGTTGGCAATAATTCAAAATATGTCTAAGGACGCTTAAATCTTTATTGTTCATAAATGACGACCAGTTCCTTAGCTATATTCTGCTTAAAGCTTGAGAAACTATTCTGGGCTATGCTTTATGAAGTTATCAGATCAACATTTTTGCTAAAGTTTTCCTGCAGATCCCCCAGCATTCCGGCCAGCACAAGACCGCGAAGCCGTCCTTTATCGATTATGAAATCAAGATCACTTGTATCAGTTGCTTCCCCTCTGGCGTAAGAGCCAAACAAATACACACGCTCAACATCATATTTTTGCGCAATTGGAGCAACAACATTTTTTATTCCCTCAATTGAGTAGATGGTATCAGTCATTTAATCCCCTGAATAATTCAATAAAGCGTGAACTATGGGTGATCGTAATGGAGAATTATTCCTTAGCATTCAAATATTACTCTTCCAATTTTCCTTAGTAGTTCACTATCGTAAATATCATTAAAATCCGCAAAATTGATTTTTGCAATTTTCTTATAATAGTAATATTCCGTTTTTTCAGCTTTATTAGCATAGTCTTTTACGTCATCCACTAAACTCGCAAACAATTTGTTTAATTGCTTTGCTAAACGAATAAACTCACATGCTTTGAGCTCGAAGCTATCTTGACCAATAATAAATCCTATTTCAAAATATATTTGAGATCCGCTTCCAGAATAGGGTACTATATTTTTATGCATAGCATGTTCAAATTTATTTCTAATTTTTCTTACCTTGCTTAAAAAAGCATAGTTATCCTTTAAGATTGTTTCATATTCGGTTTCCAAATATGGAATTGTATCCTTATATTCCATTAGACCATTCTTGGTAGTTATTTTTTGTTCTTCACTGCCTCTAACACCTTCATATGGAATTAATCTTGGTATTTCTTTAATTATATCTAAAACTGTTTTTGTTAGTATCCCATAATCATCACGATCATCATCAAAAGCACATGCTTTTATAAGGTTTCTATTCATAGACTTTAGGGATTCAATATATCCTGCCAGTGAATTTGCTATATCTGAATTCATACCGTTATTGTCCATGAAGCATTAATCCTTTCCGAACAATCGTTTTTTGCATTGTTTGCGCTTCTTTTCTACTGTTGAACACGCTAGATTTACCGACCAGTAAATCCAAGGGTTACATGACAGATATTTAGGAAACAGACTCACTTTTCAAATAATCAGCCGGTGTCATAATAGTTGGTTCCACAGGGTAATGCTTAAGGTTACCTGTAACAAGAATTGCATGACTAGCTTTGGCTACGTCATAGAAAATCCGGTCATCTTCATGGAGCAAGTGTATTATGCTAGAAATTGGTTCGACCAAAACTCCTAATTTTTCAATTTCCTCAATAATTTTTTCTTGTGTTTGATTTGAAATATTCAGTTTTTTGTAGGCTAAAACCCTCTTGTATTCATCCAGAATTGCTGAAGAATAATAGAGTTTTACATGCTTTTCAGAGATTAATTCCATTATTTTATGAGGATTGCCTTCAGATGTAAGCGTTGATGAAATAACAACATTTGTATCAATAACCACACCTCTCATTGTTTGCCTCGCTTATCTTGACGCACTTCCGCAATAATTTCATTTATTTCGCTTAAAGTCATATTTGAAGTTTCGTTTTTGATGGCTTGTTCTTGAGCTTCTCTTATGGCTTCTATAAGAGAACTACTGCGTTTTGCTCTTGGTTGAAATGGCAGGGCCTCTTCCAAAAGACATTGTTTAAAAAATACATTGACCGCAGTGCTGATATTCATACCCATACTATCAAATAAAATTTCAACATTTCGCTTAACTGATTCATCAACACGTACATTTATTGTTGTTGACTGTGATAGCGTCATACACAACACCTCCTTATTGTATGTACAATATACCACATGATACACACAATATCAATTGCTAACTATCAATTAATTTTCCGCCGCGTCCAGCACAGATTTTACCATAGCCACATAGCCGGTGCAGCGGCAGAAATTACCGCGCAGGTAGTCTTTCACATAATCCTCATCCGGATGGGGGTTTTCGTTCAGCAGAGTGGTGGAGGTCACTATAAACATTAATCATCGTAATGCCCTTTGCATTGTATTATCTCTACCGAACCATCGGCTTTTAGTTTGTAAACAAGCCTATTGACATCATCAATACGTCGGCTCCAACTCTCATGATAACGAAGTGGTTCCGGTTTACCGATTCCATCGTTGCCATTCCTGGCAATATCCTTTAGCAATTGGTTTATACGCCGTAACGTTTTTTTGTCGTTTGCCTGCCAGTATAGATACTCTTCCCACGCTCTTTCTGCAAAAGTCAGCTTATTCATGCTCCATAGCCTCTAATTCTTCAAGTGTTTTTATAACCACCCGACCGCGTTCTATTTGCCGCACAGCTTCATCTATCGCGGCAATATTGTTATCTTTGTAAAACGGATCAATCGAAACCTCAAATGGTATGCGTTTCTCACGAGTCATTTTTTTCGCAAAAATCGTAAACGCCGTAGTCATGTTCATTCCAAGCGTTTGGCAAATTTTTTCCATCGACTTTTTTAAATCTTCATCCATTCTTATATTTACCAAAACCTGAGACATATTTACCACACCCTTTCTGCCTCCATTATATATAAGCATAAAGATGTTGTCAATACAATATCTTTACAAATTATCAATGTGCCTATAAATACTTTTAATTAGGTAGTTGACTTATTTTTTTAACAAACGAACAGCTGCCATAGTTTGACACACTTCAGCATCATTTCCTTTCCGCCGCATCCAGTACAGATTTTACCATGGCTATATAGCCGGTGCAGCGGCAGAAATTGCCGCGTAAATAATCTTTCACATAATCCTCATCCGGATGGGGGTTTTCGTTCAGCAGGGCGGTGGAGGTCACTACCATGCCGGGCACGCAAAAGCCGCATTGGATGGCCGCGTTGTCGATAAAAGACTGCTGTACCGGGTTAAGCTGATCCCCTTGGGCCAAGCCTTCCACGGTTACGATATCCCAGCCGTGGGCGGCTACCGCCGGTATCATGCAGGCCAGCACGCTTTGGCCATCTACCAGAACGGTGCAGGCGCCGCATTCGGCGATGCCGCAGCCGTATTTGGAACCGGTAAGATATAGCTTATCGCGCAGCACATTAAGGAGCAGCTCGTTACTTTCCACCACCAGATCGTGGGCTTTGCCGTTTACCTTCAAAATAATAGCGTGTTTTTTCATTACAGTTCACCCCCCGCTCTTTTCCAGGCTTCGTGCAGCACATCCGCTGTCATTACCTCCGCAATATGCGTCCGGTATTCTGCGGTGGTGCGGTTATCATCGATGGGTTTGATGCTACGGGCTGCCAAAGCAGCCGTGGCAGTTATCAGCTCCTCCGACATCTTATGACCCACCATGCTCTCCCCTACAGCTTTAAGATAAGCAGGAGTAGCGGCGATGGCAGCCATGGCAATACGGCAGGCTGTAACGGTATCCCCCTCATGTTCGATCAACGCGCCGATGCTGATTTTGGCGATATCCGGCCTCACGCGGGTCTTCTTCACGAAGGCCGCGCCTGTGCCCGGTTTGGGTAGGGGTAGGGCGATATCCGTCAGAAGTTCCTCCGGCCTGATCACGCTTACGCCGGGAGCGAGGAAGAATTCGTGCAGCGGTACCTGGCGGGAAGCGCTTTTACCCGTTAGTGTTAGAACAGCTTGATAGCAGATAGCCGGGATAACGCTATCCGCCACCGGGGAAGCGTTGCAGATATTCCCCGCCATGGTTCCCATATTACGCACGGAAACAGCTGCCATCAGATGAATGGCTTCAGCCAGAGCGGGATATTTTTCCCGTACCGTGGCGTCCTTTTCTATGCGGGACAGGGTAGCCGTGGAGCCGATATGCAGCATGGCCTCCTGATCATCGTAGCGGATATAATCCAAAGCGGTTACTCGCTTGATATCAAGCATATATTCTATAGGAAAATCCTCGGCCGTTTTCAACTTGACGATCAAATCCGTGCCGCCGGCCAGTATCCTTACTCCCTGCTTTTCCGCCAGAATATCTAAAACCTCATCTATAGTGGTGGGGGCCAGATACTCATATTCCACCGCCAGTATGCGTGTGTTCATATTTTACTCCTTTCCTACATTGGCATCAATACTCACTCTTACAATGCCTTAATCACATACATAGATATGTAAGCCGCTGTATTTCAGTCACCCTTCTCTCTGCTGCCTAAGCTTCGTCAATACATCATTGTGTGTTAAGCATTTCGTATTGGGGTCAGCAGCCTCTGTTTTGATTTCTCTAATTCTGCTCTGACAAGCTGTCGGTACACTTCCTCACGATAGTATTCTTGAGTTCTATGCTCAAAGATTAGGATATCGTCACCATTCATTTTGCGGCCACCTCTTTTTCTTTAAGTGCTTTCAGCATAACTTCCGGCGTAATGGGCAGCTTATTAAAACGTATGCCCACGGCGTTATAGATAGCATTGGCAATAGCCGCCTGCACGGAAGCCAGCGCCGCTTCGCCAATGCCCTTTGCCCCAAAAGGACCGGAAGGCTCGTAAGTATCGGTTAAGCGCACAAGTACATTTTCTATTTTGGGCATCTCTACGGAAGTGGGCATTTTATAATCTACCAGCAAGCCTTTATTAGCCGGCATACCAGTTAAAACATCGAAAGGTAAATCTTCATAAAGAGTATAACCCAGACCACGGTTGAAGGAGCCGATCAATTGTCCGGCCATCAAATCCGGATTCACAGCCACGCCGCAATCCCCGTACAGCAGCACTTTGGGTATAGTCACCTCGCCGGTATGCATATCAACATCTACTTCCACAAAATGCGTGGTAAAACAAGGCGGGCAGTTCTTCTGGCGATAGCTATCCGTATAGGCGATAGTGCCCCAGCTATTAATTTGAGCTATCTTGGCAATTTCGCCGATAGTCATTTTCTTTTGATGATATCCCTTGGCGTAGACCACGCCCTGGCCCAATTCCTCATCGCGGATCAGCTCCAATTGATAGGGATGCTCATCCATGAGGCGGCCTGCGAATTCCAGCAGCTTTTCTTTGACCTTGGTAGCTACATGATACACCGCCGCGCCGCCGCAATATACACCGCGCGTGGCATGGGTGCATACATCGTAGCCGGTATTTTTGGTTTCCGCTGGGGAAAGACCCACCATGGACATAGGCACTTGCAGTACTTCAGCCGCAATTTTCGTAAGGGCGTCCCAGG
>WRKD01000194.1 GCA_009778255.1 Bacillota bacterium | reverse complement strand
AGTGCCTGGGTTGGCAGCATCATTCGTTCCGTCGTTGAGGATATAGGTTATGGTATAGGCATTGGCTTCCCAGATGGCGGTAAAAGTTTTTTCACCGAAGCTGCCGGTGGGTATGGTGTTGCCCGGCTCCCATTTCACAAAGGTATAACCTTCCCTGGTGGGGTCTTTTAATGTGATTGTCGGGCTTTCTATATTATATTCTCCGGGGTTATCATCATCATTCACACCGTCTTCACCAAGAATATAAGTGATCGCAAATTCATGAGGTTCATAAAGGGCTTTCACTGTAATATTATCAACAACTTTGCTAAAATCTTTATCCCAGCCTACAAAGAAATAGTATGGCTTATTATCGGGATGCGCTGGCTCTTGGGCGGCTTGTTCATAGAGAACCGGCACTGTCGCAAGCACAGCATCATTCCAATCGACAAAAGTCACAGTATATGTATTTCTTTCATAATGAGCATGCACTGATAAATTTTCGGTTATATTGGTAAAATCCGCCGGTAACCAGCCAACAAAATGATGCCCGGGCCGGTCATCCTTAGCGGTTGGCGCTGTCGCGGCGCTGCCGTGTTCAATAACTTGCAATGAAAGTCTTTCACCGTCCCAATCAAAAAACTCTACATCATAAGTATTGATTGAATAAATCGCCTTGATGGTCATATTTTCTGTAACATAATCAAAATCTTCATTATCCCATTCTACAAAATGATAATTCGTTTTTGTATTGGGATTGGCGGGAGGAGTTGCCTGGCTGCCATATGGCACATCTACAGTCAACAAAACCGTATCATCCCAATCAAGGAAAACTACCGTGAAAACCGCATTTGCCCAATGCGCGAATAATACAGTATTTCCGCTCACTTTATCTACATCAAAATCCCATTTAACTCCTCCATCAATGGCTGTATACCAACCATCAAGAATAAAACCGGCTTTAGTTATGCCTAAAACCGGCGGGCTGATCAGTTGAGCACCGTTATCATCCGAAACATGTTCCGATACACGTAAAGTGCCGTCGGCGAAAATCCCGCCATTGGCATTGAATTCTATCAGCCAGCCGTCGGGCCTCACTATAGGGTCGCCATCGGATATGAATTTTGTATTACCATTTATTTTATGGCCCGGATAAACATATACTTTTCCTAATCCCTGATTATAAATGTTACTGGAGTGATTAAGAGTGCCATATATATGTATAACACCGTTATTCACCAGCTTGGTAGACCCGCCGTTCATAGATAAGGTAGCGCCGGCGTCGATATAAAGCCATACATTAGCCGGTACAGTCAGCGTAGTTCCATTGGAAATGCTAAAGGAACTTGATATATGTATATCATAAGGTGTATTTGGATTGGATCTGGCGGTTTCTAATGCAGTTAGCAGAGTTTGCTGCGAGGTTACATTAATTACAGTTGGTTGCATCGCCAGTGTTGGTATAGCCACGCCCAATAATAATGTAGCTATTAAAAGAGTTATGAAAAGCTTTTTCATGTTTTTAACTACCTTTCTTGTAAATGTTTTTAAACCTCTATCATACAATTTGTAGAGATTCGACCTTTTCTGCCTCATTATTAGGAGTTGGGGTTCTCCAATTGCATACTATTGTAAATAATATGTGGTTAATAATTGACAGTTTCAACCTCCCTTTCATTTTATATCATGTATAATGTTTTATTATATCACTCCTTTCAATTAGATGCATAATGTGCAAAGTTTTTAGCATACTAAAAAATGCTACCAGATATGGTATATATAATTATTATATTATAATAATACTCGTTGTCAAGATATATTTAAAAAAAATTGTGAAACAATGAAAAATTCTTCATGATTTCTGTTTTTTTCTTTAAAATTCCAGATATAAGACTTGAAAGCTTGCGTAGAATGAATGTAAAAATTCAATCTTTCATTCATATGTCTATAAAATTGACGGTTTTGTAAAAAACTTGACATATGCTTGCGTCTTCAACATTTCTTTGATAAAATATTATCTATCTTATGGGGCAGGTGATATTTTTTGAAAAAAATAGATTGGCAAGCTTATTTTGAAACACTATTAAAAGTGACCGGAGAGGCGGTCACTGTTATCGATGCAGATCATATAGTTTTGGGCTGGAATGATAAAGCGCAGCAACTCTATAAAATCAAACGGGAAGATATCTTAGGCTTGGATATTAAAGATTTCTTTACCAGTTTGGTCGTGACCAGCCAGTTACAGCAGGCTTTATCCGAGACCGAGTCGGTACGGGATAAGTATCATCAACCCATGCAGGGCGCCCATGTAATGATCAATGCCGCCCCGGTAATAAGCGGAGGCAAGCCGGTAGGGGCTATTGCCAGTGAACGAGATATTACCCAGGCTATGCGTTTAACCAATGAACTGGCGCGCAGCGTAAGCAGGGAACAAAACCTTAAAAGTGAGATAAATAAAATAAACCGTCCCGCAGATGCTTTCAGCCGTATTTATGGACAAAGCGCTGCCTTACAAGAGACCATAGAACTAGCCAAGCGCATAGCCAATACCGATGTCAGTATTTTATTGCGAGGAGAAAGCGGTACGGGCAAAGAGCTGTTTGCCGAAGCTATACATAAAGCGGGCAGCCGCGGCAATGGGCCTTTTGTGGTGATAAACTGCGGCGCTATACCGGCTACGCTCTTTGAAAGCGAGCTTTTCGGTTATCTTGCGGGTTCTTTTACCGGAGCGGATAAAAAAGGGCGTAAAGGCAAATTCGACGAAGCGGATCACGGCGCCATTTTTTTGGATGAAATCGGCGAACTTTCCCCAGATATGCAGGTAAAACTGCTGCATGTTTTGCAAAATCAACGTTTCACCCGGGTGGGCGGCGGTCAGCCGGTAGAGGTAAATACGCGTTTGATTTGCGCCACTCACCGAAATTTGGAACAAATGATACAAGAAGGCAGCTTCCGCGAAGACCTTTATTACCGCATTAATGTAGTAAGCCTCGAAATACCGCCGCTACGCGAAAGGCGCGAAGATATCAGCCAGCTGGCTTATTTATTCGTGCAAGAGTTCTGCGCCCGAGAAGGCTTGCCGCCTAAACATATAGCCCCCGAAGTTATAAACTATTTAGTTGGCTATAACTGGCCCGGCAATATTCGCGAATTGCGCAATGTAGCCGAACGCATGGTAGTACTTTCCGAAGGCGGTTTAATTTTAGCGGAGCATTTGCCGCCTTTATTACGGTATAAACGCGAACAACAAGCCGCGGTTTTAAAAGGCGGCTTAACAAAACTGACGGAAAAGACGGAACTTAGGGCTATAGAAAACACACTTAAACAAACCCAAGGCAACCGTACTAAAGCAGCAGAATTGCTGGGCATTTCCCGCGCTACATTATATTATAAATTAAAAAAATACGGTATAGACAGCTAACGCGGCTTTCAGCCGCAAGTATTGAGTCGTGAGTGGTGGAAGTTTTCGCGTAGCGAAAACTGTTTAAACAAATTCGTGTTTTTATTTGCCTCGTTGGTCAATAAGTTGCTAAGGCGGGCTTTAGTCAACCAAAAGCGGTGAGAAATCTTCTTTCCAGGGCAAGCCGCGGCGGTTTAGCTCCTCCATGAAAGGGTCGGGATCAAATTCCTCCATATTGAAAACGCCGGGGCGCCGCCATTTTCCGGTCATTACTAACATAGCGCCTATCATAGCCGGTACACCGGTGGTATAAGAGATAGCCTGCGAACCTACTTCACGATAACATTCTTGATGATCGCAAACATTATACAGATAATATGTTTTTGGCCGGCCGTCTTTTATGCCCTGAAAAATACAACCGATATTGGTTTTGCCGCGGGTGCGCGGCCCCAAAGAGGAAGGGTCGGGCAATACGGCTTTTAAAAACTGCAGCGGTACTATGAGCTTACCTTCGTATTCAATGGGCGTTATAGAGGTCATGCCCACATTTTCCAAACATTTTAAATGTGTCAAATAGCTTTGGCCAAAAGTCATAAAAAAGCGTATGCGCCGTATGCCGAAAATGTTTACAGCCAAAGATTCCAATTCTTCATGATGCAGTAAATACATATCCTTAAGCCCGATTTCGGGAAAATCGTAAACTCTTTTGATCTCCATCGGTTCAGTTTCTATCCACCGGCCTTCCTGCCAGTAACTGCCTTTGGCGCTCACCTCGCGTATATTGATCTCCGGATTAAAATTTGTGGCAAAAGGATAGCCATGATCGCCGGCATTGGCGTCTAGAATATCTATATAATTGATTTCATCAAAATGATGTTTTTGCGCATAGGCGCAAAAAACTCCGGTAACGCCCGGGTCGAAGCCGCTGCCTAATAAAGCGGTGATACCGGCGTCGAAAAAGCGTTCTCGGTAAGCCCACTGCCATTTATATTCAAACTTAGCCAGCTGCGGCGGTTCATAATTGGCGGTATCCACATAATGTGTGCGGGCGGCAAGGCAGGCTTCCATAATGGAAAGATCCTGATACGGCAAAGCCAAGTTTAATACTACAGCCGGTTTTTCCTTTTCTAACAAAGCTGTAAGTTCAGCCGTTTTATCTGCATCCACTGGCGCAGTTTTCACGCGGGTTTTTGTCCCTTTAGCCATTACAGCGCTTTTAATTGCCTCACATTTGCTTAAAGTACGGCTGGCTATAACCATTTCCTCAAAAACCTCGCTATTTTGCGCGCATTTATGGGCTGCCACATTAGCCACGCCGCCGGCGCCGATAATCATGATCTTTCCCATGCCATAACCTCCCTATCACTTAATAGCAAAAGCTAAAATAAGCTCTCTTAAAACTTTAAGGGCCAAAGACGTAGAAGCACCGCTCATATCGCAAGGCGGGCAAAGTTCCACTATATCGCAGGCTACAATGTTTAAGGCGCCGATTTTTATCAATACTTCAAGCAAATCGGTAAAACTAACCCCACCGGCTTCCGGCGTACCGGTTCCCGGTAAATAGCCGGGATCCAGCACATCCAAATCCAGGGTAAGATAAAGAGGTTTGCCCTGCAATTGCCGAAAAACCGTATCTAAACCGCTAAAATCAAATTTTTGCAAATTGGTATGTCGCATGGCCCATATGAATTCTTCTCTGTCGCCGGAGCGTATGCCCAATTGCCAGATCCTGCCGTCGCCCAGTATATCCCAAGCCCGGCGTACAACAGTTGCATGAGAAAGTTTTTCTCCCAAATAACTATCCCGTAAATCGGCGTGAGCGTCTATATGCACAAGACATAGCTCAGGGTAATGCGCATATGCGGCTTGCAAAGCCCCCAAAGTAACCAAATGCTCGCCGCCTATTAATAGCGGCAATTTATTTTCCGCAATAATTGCCGCTGTGCGCCGGGCAATTATTGATAAAACCGCTGCGGGGTTGCCAAAAGGCAATTCTACATCTCCGCTGTCGAAAACCGGAAAATGTATTAAATCTTTATCTTGATACGGGCTATAGGTTTCCAGGGCATAAGAATCGGCTCGCATGGCTTTGGGGGCGAAACGCGCGCCCGGACGAAAGCTCATCGTGCCATCATAAGGAGCGCCGAAAATCACTACTTTGGCTTTTTCATATGGGCATGTACAATTAAAGAAAGTTTCGCTATTTTCTTTCAACATCTTTCAAGATTTCCTCCACATAATTTGGCAGGGCAAAAGCTCCCAGATGCAGCTGTGTATTATAATATCGTGTTTTTATACCTAAAGACTTCCATTTAACGCCATCGAAATCCCGTAAGGGATGGTATTTTTTTGTAGAAAAACCAAATAACCAATGACCAGAAGGATACGTTGGTATATGGGCCTGATAAGCCAGGCAAAGAGAAAAAGATTGTATAATACGTTTATGGGCGCGCCGAACCGCCGTGGCGTCTCCCTCATAGAAGGCGCTCTCATGCTGATTGACCATAATGCCGTCTTCTTTTAAAGCCTTAAAACAGTTGCCATAGAATTCTTTAGTAAAAAGGCCTTCGCCGGGGCCAAAGGGGTCGGTAGAATCTACGATGATCAAGTCGTATTCATCTTTGACCCGGCGTATATATCGCAAGCCATCTTCATGATGTATATGCAAGCGCGGATCGTCTAAGCTTTTTGTTATTTCCGGAAAAAACTCCCGGCATACCGCCACCACTTGCGGGTCTATTTCTACCAGATCGATATGCTGTATGGTATCGTAGCGTGTCAATTCCCGCGCGGCTCCGCCATCTCCCGCGCCGATCAGCAATACCTTTTCTACCCGGGGATGCACTGCCATGGGCACATGGGTAATCATCTCATGATAGATGAACTCATCTTTTTCCGTGAACATCATATAGCCGTCTAAGATGAGAAAGCGGCCGAATTCCGGGGAAGAAAATACGTCGATACGCTGAAACTCGCTTTGTGCGCTATATAGCTGTTTATCTACGCGTATAGAAAAACGCACATTCTCGCTGTGATATTCGGAAAACCATAAATCCATAAAACGCTCTCCTTATTTTTTTAATTTGTTCAACTGTTTTCCAATACCTGTAAATTCTCTATATCCACATCATGAGTGCCGATCACATTACAGCCGATATCGAGGGCATTTTCAATATATTCTACCGCAGCGGCTGTTATCTCTTCTCCCGGGGCCAATATAGGTATGCCGGGAGGATAACACATGATCAGCTCTCCGCAAACGCGTCCTATGGCTAAAGATAAAGGCAACGATATTTTCTTACCATAATAAGCTTCCTTGGGGCTTTTACGCAGCGGCGTTACTGGCAATGGCTTAACGTATAAAGTATTTTGCGGGCGGCGAAACCGGCGTTCTATTTCCGCCAAGGCCCCTACCAAACGCTCCAGCTCCCTTTGGCGATCCCCCACGGAAATATAAGCCAAAATATTAGAAACATCGCCAAATTCTACTTGAATATCGTATTCATCCCGCAATAAATCATATACCTCCATACCGGAAAGCCCGGTATCCATGGTGGCTACGGCTAATTTGGTGGCGTCGAAATCAAAAATAGTTTTTTCATCAATCAATTCTTTGCCATAGGCATAATAGCCGTCCAGTTTATTTATTTCCTCCCGCGCATAATCCGCCAAATGTAATACATGGGCGAATATTTCTTGGCCATGCAAAGCGAGGTTTTTACGGGAAATATCTAAGCTGGCCAGCAACAGATAAGATGCGCTGGTACTTTGGGTCAAATTAATGGTTTGGCGTAAAGCTTCCGCATCTACCCTCGCCGACGAAAGCAAAAATGAGCTTTGCGTAAGCGAGCCGCCGCTTTTATGCATGCTAACGGCAGCCAAATCTGCGCCGGCGGCCATAGCGGGACAAGGTAATCCTTGACCGAAATACAGGTGAGCGCCATGCGCTTCGTCTACTAAAAGCAGCATGCCATGACGATGCGTCAATTCGCCGATACGCTGCAAATTAGAGCAGATACCATAATAACTGGGGGAGGTAACAAAAACAGCTTTGGCTTCGGGATGATCAAGTATGGTCTTTTCCAATTCTTGAAGCGGCAAAGACAGCGATATATGCAGCTTTTCATGTACCGGCTGCTGAAAATAAACAGGGATAGCCCCGGATAGCACCAAAGCATTGATCACGCTCTTATGCACATTACGGGAAAGAATTATTTTATCCCCAGGATGACAGGCAAAAAGTATCATATTTTGCACAGCGGAAGTAGTGCCGTTGACCAGAAAAAACGCATGCCCGGCCCCAAAAGCGTGGGCGGCCAACTCTTCTGCTTCGCGGATCACGGAAACGGGGTGAGATAAATTATCTAAAGGTTTCATGGAATTTACATCCGTTTCCATACAACGCGCACCCAAAAACTGCGTTAATTCTCCATTTCCTTTGCCGCGCTTATGCCCCGGTACATCGAAAGGAACCACCCGCATATTTTTGAGGTTTTCAAGCGCCTCTTTTATGGGAGCGCGCTCTTGTGCTGAATAATCCAATTTCCAACCCCTTCCCTAGAAAAGCAATCAGTTTATCGATAATATTATATTAAGGAAACTATTATAACATGCCATAAATCATTTGGCAAAAAACATTATTTAGAAGCGCCCTTAATTCATATTTGTTCATGTTTATAATTTTCTATAATGCTTTGCCAGAGATCATCCGGCACTATACCCATACGCCAAACGCCAATACCTGCTACGCCATATTGACGTACTAAAGCTGCTTTTTGCCCCAAACTCGCGGCGTCTTCAAACCATAACTGCATGGGGTTACCGTCTTTATCTTCATATAGTAGATACGGTGTTGATGATTTTTCATCCCATTTCAATTCGGCGTTAAATTCCTCGATAATTTCCCGCGCGCGCGCAATATGTACGGAACCGCCATTATAAGTTCCGCCCCAAGCCCGCCCATAAACGCCCAGCATTACATGAAGCTTTTCTTTGGGTATCAGGGTCAGCATATAATCTAAACCGGCGCGTATCCAAGCGGGCGAAGCCACCGGCCCCGGGTCGCCGCCACCATAATGCTCATCATAAAACATTATATGTAATCGGTCGGCGGCTTGGCCAAGCGCCCGGTAATCGAACATATAAAGCCAGGTTTCGCGCTCGCTTTTGCATGGTTTTAAAGAAACCGAAACCGTTTTATCTACAAGAGCTGCTTTAAGTTCGCGTATAAAAGCGCTAAAACTATCCCGGCAGGCAGTATCCATCTTTTCAAAATCGATATCTATACCGTCTGCTCCCGTTTGCCGTACCAAATGCGCAATATTTTCTACCGCTATGGCTCGATTTGCAATATTAGTTAACATAGCGGCAGACCCTTCTTGCTTTTTGCTTGGCGGGTCGCCAAAATCTGTTACTAAAAGCAGTTTTTCTATACCATTTTCTGTTAAAAACGGCAGGGCATATTCGTTCCAGCCGGAATTATAATTTTTCGCTTCAACGCTGCCGTCTGCATAAACTTTATAGGCAAAATTGATCACCGTAGCAAAAGAATTACCATAAGAAAATAACATATCGGCAGAAGCGCTGTCGAAGTAATATCCTGTAATACGTCCGTCTGCTGCTGAGAGAGCAATAGGCGGCTGCGGCTGCAGAGGCTGGCTATCGATAAAAATATTCACAGTACGTGTAGTTTGTTCCCATTCTACTTGCGCTTCCATGTTCTCAATGATAAAGCGTAAAGGTACCATGGTACGATTTTCTTTTATAACCGCGCACACATCTAACTTGACCGGCTCTCCATTAACTATTGCTATCGAGCTGCCGATATCCAAACGCAGAATATTGTGAACGCCAAATACCGTAGCCGCGCGCGCATCTTCATTCCAATCTACAGTATATGCGCAAGCTTCGCTAATAAAACGCAAAGGAACCATAGTGCGTTCGTCTTGGATATAAGCCGGCGCATCCGGATAAACCGGCTGGCCATTGATTTGCAAATTGATTGTATCGGCATGTGCAAAAGCAAGGGTATTACCGCCAATAATTATCATCGTAATAATAAAAAAACAAATCAGTATTCTACGCATAAACTCCTCCTAAGGCGGGCTAAAGCCCGCAAGTATCGAGTATTGAGTATTGAGTATTGAGTATTGAGTATTCGGTTATGAAATGAGTCTGTGAGGTACTAATTTGGCCCGCGTACGGCCCGCCGCAATACTAAGGGCGGTTTATAATAAGATAAAGCTTGTTGCTGCTGTGCTGTAAGAGGTAAATATACCATCATAGCCGGGTGCGCCGCGGCGGCAATGCTCTCCCCTGCGCTATCGAAAAGCTCGTTTACCTTTAAATCTATTTCGCCGCCCTGTGGCAATAACAATTCCAAGGTATCACCCGGGGCAAAATGATTATGCTGCCGTAATAATAGATAGCCCTGTTCTATAGCAAGGGCCAGGGCAACAAAATCATACCCGCGTACAGGGTCGGAGCTTTCATAGCGCATGCTTTGAACGCCTGGCGAGCCTAAGGCGAAGCCCATAGTGTATTCGCGGTGGCTTACTTTAGCTATTTCCTGCTGCCATTCCCGCTTTACGGTATAATTTTCTTTTTTTGTAACCGCATCTTCAATGGCAGCACGATAAATGCGGGTAATATTGGCTATATAATACGCGCTTTTATTGCGCCCTTCTATTTTCAGGGCCGCGATATTGCCGGCGATAATTTGCGGTAAAACCTCGATCAAGCATAGATCCCGGCTATTGAGTATATAACCGCCCCGTTCATCTTCTTCTATAGGCCAAAACTCACCGGGGCGCTTTTCTTCCTGTAAAGCATAACGCCAGCGGCAAGGCTGGGCGCAATCGCCGCGATTAGCGTCGCGAAAAACCAGATAATTGCTTAATAAGCAACGTCCGGAATATGCCATACACATGGCGCCATGTATAAAAATCTCTGTATCTATACCGGCTAATGCGGAAATCTGCGCCGCTTCGGTTAAAGTCAATTCCCGGCCCAAAATAACGCGCTCAGCACCTAAATTTTTCCACATGGCGGCGCTTTGCCAATTCACAGTATTTGCCTGAGTGCTGATATGCAGCGGCAAGCCGGCCGCGTACTGCTGTGCCAAAGTGAATACGCCTAAATCGGAAACAATCAAACCATCCGGGGCAGCTTCTTTCAGCAGTTTTAAATAAGCGGGTAAACGTTCGATATCGCTGTTATGAGCGAACACATTCACCGCCACATAAAGCTTTTTACCCAAAGCATGGGTATAGTTTACAGCCCGGGCTACTTCTTCAATACTAAAGTTTCCGGCCCGTGCCCGCAAAGAAAAATCCTGACCGCCAATATATACCGCATCTGCCCCATAAGCCAAAGCTACGCGCAGTTTCTCACTATCCCCGGCTGGAGCCAGCAGTTCCGGTTTATGTATAGCAGTTTCCATCTTTTATCCTTTTGCCATTATTCTTTATACCTCAGCCCATCTTTATAGACCCCGTGCCGTAAAACCCAGCGCAATCATTGCTGATCATCCGGTTGTTTTTTTATATGCTCTTCGTAAGTGGCGCTAAAACGGTGCGAGCCGTCGTTTTTGGCGCGAAAATATAGATAATCTGTTTCCTCCGGGTACAAAGCCGCACTTAGCGCGGCTACGCCCGGCGAAGCTATAGGCCCGGGCGGTAAACCAAGATATTTGTAAGTATTATAGGGAGATTCAATTTCAAGGTCGCTGTTTAAAAGCGGAACTTTTGGCTCGCCCAAGAGGAATTGTATAGTGGCGCAGGATTGCAGCAGCATATTAAGGGCAAGCCGCTTATGAAAAACGCCGGAAATAATAGGTCTATCGGCTGCCAGCGCCGCCTCTTTTTCAATGATAGAAGCCAGCGTAACTACCTCGCCAATACTCATATCTAATTCGTCTGCCTTATCTTGCCATTCTTTTGTCCAAATATGATCGAATTGTTTAAGCATCATCTCGACGATTTGTTTTTCATCCCAGGAAGGGTCTATAAAATATGTATCCGGAACCAAAAAACCTTCCAAACGGCTACCGGGGGCAATGGAAGAGCCGCTTTGCGGCAGATAATCCCGCCCAAACTCGCCTTCTTCCGCATATTTGAGGAAAGCCTCCGCATCGCATAAGCCGGCTTCGGCAAAACGCCGGGCGGTGGCGCCCGCAGTTAACCCCTCAGGTATGGTTACGCGGATATCATGGCTAACATTGCTGCCTTTGAGCAAAAGCTCGCCAATATCCTCCAGTTTCCATAAACCGGCGGCAAAAACATATTCCCCGGCGCGCAATTGTATATCGATGCCGGATTGCTTTGCATAGCGGCGAAAAACTACCGAATTACCGGTAAGCCCCGCCTCATAAAGCAGTGTTGAAATATCGGCGCTGCTGGCGCCAGCCGGAATTTCTATAGTTATATCTTGACTGATCGCTATTGGCTTAACAGATATAGGCGCGCTCAAGTTTCCCGCAGTTTCCTCCGCCCATCCGCGTAAAAGCAGCCAAGCCCCGCATAACAGCAATATTATAATACCAAAGAAAATCAATAAAGCCTTTAAACCGGTAAAACTTCTTCTTTTGGGGCCGCTCATATAATCCATATGACCTCCTACAATTCTACCATATTATGTATTAATTATAAACTAAATAATAATATAATGCAAACAAAAAAGCGGCTCGCGCCGCTTTTTGATCAATCCTCTTCATCTTCGTCGGCATCCTCTAAATCATCCACTATATCGTCATAAGCGTCGGCCACCTTATCCCATTCTTCGTCATTTTCTATATCACATAATATTTCTTCGCCATCTTCGTCTTGGCCGAATCGCATAATAATCGCTTCATTGGAATCCGCATATTCTTCATCCAGTGGTATAAGCACAGCGTACTTATGGGCGTCTACTTCTAAAATCGCTTCAACTTCGAATTCATGTTCACATCCATCTTCATCAACCAAAGTGATCAAATCACTCATACACATCACCTCTTTTACCTTTAATTAACCATAACTAAGCAGCAGCTCTACATATTGATCCATCTGATAACAACGTGGCAAGGCGACCGGCGCATAATAGCATTATAGTTGCCCATGCCTACTTTGTCAAGTTATGTATCGTTGCCGCGCAAATACGAATTATCGAAATCCTGCGGGGTATCGATATCGGTATATGCACCCTCATCTTCCAAAGGTAAAAGCAGCGTTTGCTTCTTATATTTATGCATTAGCCCCCGTGCTCCCTTATCGCCGGTAAGTCGACGTATATCCCCAAAAAGCTCAGGCGCCCAAACTGTAGGGTTGCCAATTTTCCCTTTACTGTTCACCGGGGCTACGATTAAAGCATTGCTCTTTTGAAAAGCGGCAGCCAAAGCCCTGTAGCTTTGCGGCAAAACAGACGGCATATCTCCCAGAATAAAAATCACGCCATGACCCGGTAAAACAGCCTGAAGGCCACAGATAAGCGAGGTACTGTGGCCTTTTTTATAATCTTCATTTATCAGCCAGGGCACGCCTTTTGCCGCTGCTTGCTCGGATACAGCGGCTGCTTCGGCGCCGCATATAACAGTTAAGGGGTCAATACCTCCGTCGCTGGCTTTTATCAGTGTTCGGCCGATCATGGTATCGCCTTCCCAGGGCAAAAGCAATTTGGGGCAACCCATACGGCGCGATTCACCCGCCGCCAATACTATCCCGAAAAGCGGCCTGCCGGTATTTTTCCTCATTTACCGCCCCATATACGCACCTGATGATTGCCATTTTGCATGGAAGCAAAAAGTACATCTTCTGCTCCGGTAACTTTTAAAGCCCGGGCTATTTGTACAGCCCGCGTTAAGCTTTCCGTAGTATCTATTTTATTTATTACCGGCAACCATTGCGCTTGGCGCGGCACATTTTTACGTCCGCCTTCCACAGAAAACATTATATCCGCAATAGCCCTGCTATCTAACCTAGCTCCTGCCGGTATACCACTGATGCTGGCTGCCAATTCCGGACGATTACAGAATTCTTTGGTCAAAGGAATTTCCAAAGCATTTTGTCCAACCACATTAAGCACTACGGTAGCACTTTGCGGAATCAGAGGCTCCTGCAGGTCCGGAGCTTTAAATAACGAGTTTGTTATACCATCCGCTTCTACAAAAATATAATCGGCTACTACCATTTCCGCCAGTTTATCTATATATTCCGGTGTAAAGCCCAATAATTTACCATCACGCACTCCGGAACCTAAAGCCACTATCTCGCCGGGCTTTACGCCTTGCCGTACCTGTTCCATAATACCATGCTTATCAGATACTATTAGCCTATGCACCGTGCCATGAACCGGCAAATTGATCTCGGCGGTTGTGGTTAGCAATACTTTGGCGCCGCTAAAGCTTAATTCTTCGGCCAGCGCATACATAATATTACTTTTGCCGTCACCGCCGACCAGCGCCACCACATCGCCCAGGGTTAAAGATAAAGGCTTCCAGCTTAAAGGAATTGTAACCTCTTGTTTATCTTTTTTTAATTTGGGCCGTGGTTTATCTGTTAATAGATGATTTACACCAAAATGACGGGCAAAAATGCTTTCTAAGCTTTCTTCGCTTTCTTGTATCATGGTTTCATAACGGCGCATTAAATCTTGGGCCCTTACGGTAACGCGCGCGCCGCCGCCGCCGCTGCCGCCGGCATGCCCTTCCAGCAGCGCAAAACCAAGTTTTGCGCTGATTTGCTTCATCAAGCCATGAGCACGGCTATAAGACATATTCTGGTCTTTAGCCGCTTGGGCTAAAGAACCACTGGCTTGCACACCTTTCAATAAACGATATGGACCTTCTCCAAAAGCTTTTCCTCCGTCATCAAGCCAAATTTTATACATCAGCTTCATTAATCCGCCTCCCCGTATCTAATATTATTGTTCCAGCAACAATTGCCATTGCTCTAAAAATGCCTCTTTAGAAACGCTGAGATGATTACGAGCCCTAGTTTCAGCCAACTGACCATCCTGCGCTTTAATAGCCGCCAGCAATTGCTCATGCTCTTTCCAGGAATGCTTCATACGGCCCGCCGCTTTTAGTGAATAAGCTCTGAATAATTGTATATAATCATTGTACAGTTTAAGCAAGCTTTCAACTCTTTTATTTTTACAATGTTCGTAAATAGTGAAATGAAAAGACTGATGCAGCGCCATTTCTCGCTCTTGGTCGTTTTGTTCAATAGCTTCGCTCATTTTATACAAAAGAGTTTGCAGCTTTTCCAATACATCGGAACCGGCTTGCTCGGCTACCAAACGCGCCGCATAACCTTCCAACAACATACAAATATCATAGATATCTGCTGCTTCTTTACTGCTCAGCTGGCGCACCTCTACCCCACGCCGGCGATGATGCTTGACCAAACCCTCGCTTTCCAGTTTACGCAAAGCTTCCCGCACCGGAGTCCGGCTTACATTTAAATTACGGGCCAATTCATCTTCCACCATATGCCCTCCGGCCGGTAAGAGACGGCTGATAATCGCGTCGCGCAAATATTGATATATAAGTTCCCGCATAGGTATGAATTCATTAGCCGCCACAAAAGCGGCAAAACCATCATAGAGATTTTCGGGATTATTATTGCTATTTTCCATAGGGGTCACTCCATTTATTGTTTTGGCTTATTGTACCTTAGTATCCAAAAATATTCGACACTTGGTTTTCATACCCTGCCTTCTATTATTTATAATTCACCTGTTTTTCTTCACAACAATATTTCTTTTCGTTCTTTCGTTAGTTCCTGAATATTTAAGTCATACACATACCATTCCCCATCATCTGCTTGCATATAAACATATGACAATGTTGATATTGTTGGTGAAAAATTTAGCAGCTTTTGATCGAATTTTCCTAATATTAATACCCTTGCTCATATTGTTATACCTGTAATGTAGTAACCGCCGAATATATTCGAATATTCCTTATTAGCGCCCTTTAATAGCACCGGTCTATCGCCAGTATATAAGCCTAGTAAATCAACAATAATAGTTAGTCATTGTGCGGTCACTACATTTTATCTGTTTACTCGATACTGATTACTCGATACTCGATACTTGCGGGCTTTAGCTCGCCTTAGTTGTTGTATGATCAAGTACAGTATCCTGTTCAGGATATTGTACTTGATCATACAGGCTTTTCTAACTTATACCTACCTAAATATTTGGTATTTTTTCTATCACCTCATGTGTTAATAGGTTGTATTGATACCAGTCTCCATCCTTTGCTTCCATAGGAACCTTTATTAAAACATCTTTTTTTTCTTTTGTCAATTCCTGGGTATTTAGGTCATAAACATACCATTCTTCATCATCTGCGTACATATAAACACACGACAATATTGCCTTACCTGCCGCCTTCTCAAATATCATTATCGTCCAAACCCCTGTAGATAATTTGATGATTTTCTTCCATGTCGTTACATCGGTTTTTTCATATGTTGTAATTA
>WRKD01000193.1 GCA_009778255.1 Bacillota bacterium | reverse complement strand
ACTGCAAACAGATCAAGCTGAGGCAGATAAACGTATAGCTCAAGCTAAAGCAGAAGAACGCCGGGCAATGGCGGTAGCGCGGGAACAAGAAATGAAAGCCTCGGTACAAGAAATGAGAGCTAAAGTAGTTGAAGCCGAAGCCGAAGTACCAAAAGCCCTGGCGGAAGCATTTCGGAGTGGCCGTTTAGGCGTAATGGATTATTATAATATGATGAATGTAGTTTCCGACACCAAAATGCGCGAACATATAGCCGGCGCGCCTTCGCCAAACCAGGAAAAATAGTTTATTTTTGTTAAATTGAATTAAGAAAAAGTGGTGATGGCATGGATAGTATAATAATCATAATTGTAATTTTTTGGCTGATATCCCGTTTTGTTAGCTCTAGTAACAAAAAGAAACAGAGCGCACAACAGCAAAACCGGCAAAATACTATGCCACAGCAGCAAAGCAGTCAAGCTGCTCAACAACAACAACCGATAATCGATATACAAAAACGTTTGCGCGAGGCTTTGGAGGCTGCAGAACAGAAACAAACAACCCAGATGGTACTGCAGACGAAACAAACTGCTGAGAATGACAATGATATTCCTCCCTACCGCCGGCTACCGGCTGAAACAGAAAAACCTTTAGAAAGAAATAAGCATCACATAGACGAAATTGAAGAAGAACGTTGTGAAAATGCAGAACAAGTTAGACAGGAAAGACGTAAGCAAGAGCTGCGCGAACGTTTCGGCGCGGCAAAACAGAATAAAGGCATTGCTATAAATGCTACTATTCCTGTAAAGCAGCCAACAGTTACTTCACAAAACCTATCTGCTTTGAATCTTGATCAAACAACATATGATAAAGCAGCGATGAGCATCAATAATGAAAGCTCCAAAAGTATACTGGTTCAGGGAATAATAATGGCGGAGATACTGGGCCCGCCACGCGCTAAAAAAAGGCATACGCATATTTTTTAAAAGGGGGTATAAAATGAGCAAGCAAGTTATACACACTACCCAAGCCCCAGCGGCATTGGGACCTTATTCTCAGGCTATTTGTTGCGGCAACCTGGTCTTTTGCAGTGGGCAGGTTGGCCTTAACTCGGCTGGTGTTTTAGCTCAAGGCTTAACTGCTCAAACAGAACAGTGTTTAAACAATATGCAGGCTGTTTTACAGGAAGCCGGCAGCAGTATGGAAAAAGTTGTAAAATGCACAATATTTCTTACCGATATGAACGATTTTGCCGCAGTAAATGAAATATACGGGCAATTCTTTCCCAGCCCATACCCGGCTCGTAGCTGCATACAGGTATGTGCTCTGCCTAAAGGCGGCTTGGTGGAAATAGAAGCAATAGCAGAAATTTAAACAACATAAGATTTTAATCATTAGAAGTAAAGCAGGTTATATTTTTAGAGCAAAAATAAAAGGAATGAATCATTTGCATTCATTCCTTTTATGCGTAATCATATGAATTAACGCAGAATGTTGATAACTTTCTTCATGAGCATTCTATTATTTATCCACAATGCCAATGTAAACGCGCTTTTTTATACCCTAACTCATCATTGCGGCTTCCTAATCGAATTCTCCAACTTCCTCTGCCGCTTACAAATTCTCGAGTATCAAATTAATACTGCTGATAAGAGTTTTAGCATAAGTCGCATCGATTTTGGAGCCGGAGTCCTTATTTATTGAGGTAATCATACTTTCAAATTGCTTAATCGAATTGTCTTTTTTCCCCATGTCAAATTGCTTTTTGGCATTGCTAAAAGTTGATGATAAGCTTGAATAACTCCCATTGTTACTAAATTTACCTTGCGCATACCCCGTATTAAGCAATTCTTCCAAATTAGCTATAAGAGTTTCGATTGTAATTGTTTTATCATAAAGCGCTGTTACAATTAAATTTGCGGTTATATTATTAAAGGGGACATTCCAACCGGTGAAGATATAGCCCTGCCTAACTGGGTTGGCAGGCGCCATCGCACTGCGGCCGGGTTCAATAGCCTGGGTATCTATTATTCTTCCGTTCCAATCAACAAAGGTAACGGTGTATTTTAGCAAATTGACCGTAACCACAAAACTATTTTCAACTTTTATACCTGACTCGCTGTAGCTTATTTTAACATTCAATTGCCCAGCTACAAGGAGTACTGCGCCTTGGACCGGGTCGGTTATATAATTTGTAATAGCGGTAGCTTGCCCGTTGCTGTATATAGCTTTTATAGCTATGCCTGTAAGATCGAGAGTTTCCCCAACAGTATATACGATTTTATTGGGCGGGGAATCGATTATTATAGCGTTCAGTACGCTTTGAGTAACCTGTACTGTAAAATATGTATCCTTGGTCACGCCTTTATCTGTATAACTTATTGTAATGGTCGCGCTACCAACAGCATTAAAGGTATAGTATTGAGCGGGGCTTGTGGTATACCCGCCCTCAAGGTTCTTGACGGTTCCGTCGCTATAATAAGCGTTCACTTTTAAGCCGCTAAGATCAAGCGCTTCACCGGTAAAATATGAGGTTTTAGTTGGTAAAGCACTAATGCCGATATGTTCTAGCATAACTGGCGCAGCGGGTATAGTGATAGTGAAATCTTTGGTGAAATCTGTATTGCCCGCAGCTAATGCAGGCAATATGTCTTCCATAGAAGCCCAGCTGGTTGATGTGGCAGTGTTGCTCAGCAGGCCTTCATAATTTCTTCCCCATGCCCACAGGCTGCCGCTTATTCTAATAGCTTGCATATGAATAATGTTTGCAGCTATATTAGCTGCATTTGGGCCTTCCAGCCCATTTTTTACCGCAGCAGTAACAACCACTGTGCCTCCTGCCAGTGCGGTTAAGGTATCTCCTATTAGGGTTGCTCCGGTGGCGCCGGCGTTTTTAATGCTCCAAATAATAGCCTGGTTGGTAGCGTTTTTAGGCAGTACGACGCCAGTGAGTGTTAGAGGTGTGCCAAGAATGGCTTCGCTGGGAACGCCAATGATATCGCTTACGGGAATGAAGGGCTCGGCTGTTTCTTTAAACCCTGTCCACCCCGCCGCCACATAAGCGTCTTTTGTACCAAAGGGCACATGCAGATAAACATTCGACCGATCGATACCCGCAAAGGTGGTGGTGTTGATGGTTGGCGGTGTGGTAGAAAGGTTGGTAACGCTCTCAAGATTATCACAATGCAAGAAGGCATAACGGCCAACGCTTTCTACACCTTCGGGTATAGTTACAGTTTCTAATCTTTCACAACCATAAAAGGCGAAATCTACAATGCGATGCGTACTTTCGGGTATCACTACATTGGTTATAGTGCTGTTTCCATAAAAAGGTTCACCATCTATCTGGCACATTCTTTTCGTAAGTTCCGTAGCGCATACCATGCAAAATTGCCTGTTCAAATAGCGCATCTCGCAGTTTTGATGCGGTCTGAACCATGTGGGGCTTTCCGCATGGGCATATATACCAACGCTTTCATAACCCAGCCAATGCCGCCACTTATTGGTGGCAGGATTACTATTCTGCGTCATATTTGGCTTTTCGCTGCCTGTATACCAGTACTCATCCCACAAACCCCCAAAGGAATGCCCTAGTTCATGAACTAAAATTTCTCTGGCGCTTGATTCCAGAGAAGACACAGCATAAGTACCTCCGCCGCCGCCATATACCGTAGAGTTGACCAATACAACCGGCATATTGCATTTAGGTGTATAGGTATTTAGGATATCGCGAACCTTGGTGGAGTATGTAACATAGAGTAGCCTTTGAGTTACATTGTCGAAATAAAAAGAGCTGCCAAAGTAGTTGTCTATTAAGGCGTTGGGTCTTTGCGCCGCGCCAGATACATTGGAAATAACTTTTACGGCATATATATTAAATTTATTCTTAAAAGAGCTGTAAGGGTAGAAGTTTATTAGGTATTGGCTTACAGATTGGGCCGCTTGAATAAATTGATCTTGCTGAGAAGCAGTAAAGCCATCCCCCATTATAGTAATCACAATATTTTTATCATCCGGCCCGTTATCGACCAATTTTACTGTTTCAAAAACCGGCGCCGCCCATGAACTGGTTGTTTCTATAAAAGAATCCTCCGATACAGGCATCATATCGATATAACCATCAGGAGAAAACACTTCAAGCATGGCTTTATCTGAGTCTTTTTCATCAGTAATAGCCGGCGCCGCCAAAGCGTTTTTGGGAAGTATAAACGCAAAAACTGCCAGTAGTATTAGTAAAAACACTATTCCTTTGTTGTTCTTCATAATCAATACCTCCAAAAAATTATTGCTCTTCTTTTTTATAAGTTTGGCTTCTCCTTTTTCGGCAACTAAAGTTTTTTGCATACATAATCCAGCAAAGTTTTATTGCTATACGCAACTTGGTCATGCACTTAAAATAAAATGTGCAGAACCCAATGGTATTATTCTCCTATATACCACCTCCGTTTGTAATTTATTTTACAATGCTCTTTCCACTTATCCAGCCACTGCGCAAAATACCAGGTGCAATGTCGTGGTTACATTATTAAACAAATTTAACACAGTTGTCAATGGGGTAATTGAAGGATTTGACAGAATTATTTTCAAATGGCAACAGATGCTTGCGGGCTAAGCCAGCTGTATGATAGAATAAGCTGGAAAAGGAAGTGTAAAATTGCCTAAATCTCAAGATTCGATATTTACTATGCTAAACGGCTTTGCCTGGGGTGTGCGCCGTTGTTTTGTGGCGGCTATTGTTGCCTCTACTTTTAGCATAGCGCTGAATTTTTTAACACCGCAAATAATTCGCCTAAGCGTGGATTTTGTTCTTGGAACACCACCCGCTGAAATACCAAAAACAGCCGCATTCCTTCTGGAGCTGGCAGGTGGGCGGGAATTATTGCGCGCGCATTTTATTTTTTGTGCTCTTACCATCATGATCTGCGCTTTAGCTTCCGGGGTTTTTAATTATTGTTCCCGCGTTAGTATTGCCAAATGCACTGAAGGTTTTACAAAAAATCTGCGCAATACGCTTTTTACACATATACTGCATTTGCCATTTCAATGGCATACCGAAAACCAAACCGGTGATATCATACAACGCTGCACTTCCGACGTAGAAACGGTACGAAATTTCATATCAACCCAATTGATCGAGGTAATACAAACCGCCGTTTTAGTTTCGGCAGCTCTTTCATTGATGTTTGCCATGAACGTCACCCTTGCTCTTATTAGCTCGGCCTTTATCCCCCTTGTTATACTGTATTCCCTCTTTTTCTACAAAAAAATTGCTGTTCAGTTTCTTGAAGCAGACGAAGCAGAGGGCGAACTCATGACAGGCATACAAGAAAACCTGACAGCCGTACGGGTAGTACGGGCTTTTGGTCGTGAAAAGCATGAGAAAGAGCTCTTTACCCAAAAACTTGATGTGTTCACGCATAAATGGATAGATTTAGGCTATACGCTAGGTTTTTTTTGGGGAATTGGCGATTTAGCCACTGCAGGGCAAATACTGGCGGTGGTATGTAGCGGCGCCTATTTGGCAGCCAAAGGGCAAATTACCTTAGGAGTATTACTGGCCTTTATTAGTTACACCTATGCTATCTCCTGGCCTGTACGTACTTTGGGACGTACGCTCTCTGAACTCAGCAAATCCGGTGTTTCTATCACCCGCTTACGCGAAATCCTCAACTCGCCGCTTGAAACCGACTCGCAGTTAGCCAAAAAGCCAGATTTAAAAGGTGATATCTGCTTTGAGCAAGTTAGCTTCCAATATGGAGATTTAAAAGTTTTAGATAGTTTAAGCTTTTGCATACCTCAAGGCTCCACATTTGGCATACTTGGGGCTACCGGCTCTGGTAAATCTACTATAGCATATCTACTGAATCGATTGTATGAACTACCGCAAGACAGCGGAAAAATAACAATCGGCCATAAGGATATAAGAGAAATCAACCGCTTTCATTTACGACGCGGCATTGGGCTGATACTGCAAGAACCCTTCCTATTTTCCAAAACCGTAAGAGAGAATATTGAAATTGCAATAGAGAACGCCGATATACAGCTGGTATATAAAAACGCTAAGATTGCTGCTTTAGATGAAAATATCAGAGAATTCTCCCATGGTTACGATACCATGGTGGGAGAACGCGGAATGACCCTCTCCGGAGGTCAAAAACAACGAGTTGCTATTGCCCGTACATTGATGATGGATTGCCCCATACTTATATTTGACGATTCCATGTCGAATTTGGATATGGAAACAGATGAAAAGATACGCTTAGCCTTAGCAGAATATACCGCGGCAAAAACAATAATTCTAATATCTCATCGTATAAGTGCACTTATGCAAACTGATCAAATATTAGTATTGGAAAATGGGAGGCCGGTGCAACTAGGCACACATAAAGAGCTTATAGCGGAAGATGGTTTATATAGACGCGTTTATAAAATGCAAAGCAACGCCATGCTTCTAAAAGGTCTGGAAGAAGGGGGTGAAGATCTTGCGTGACATAGTAGACGAACAAGTTAGCAAGCGTATCAGCCTGCAAACTTGGGCTAAACTATTACCTTTTTTTAAACCTCTTAAGGGGCGTATTGCCTTTGTCATTATTCTCATGTTATTCTCTGCTGTAGTCGATTCCGCTATTCCCCTCTTTACCCAATATGCGGTAAACAATTTTGTTATGCCGCAAATTACCCAAGGTATATTATCCTTTGCCCTGGTTTACTTAGCGATAATTGTATTTCAGGCCGTAACTACGGTACTCTATTCTCGGCATTCTATGATAATAGAGATGAATATGGGCAAACATATGAAAGACACTTGCTTCACATATTTGCAGAAACTGCCAATTTCTTTTTATAACTCAACCTCAGTAGGCTATGTATTGGCCCGCGTCATGAGCGACACCAACCGCATTAGTGGTATGATCGCCTGGGTGGGCGCTATGTTCTGTTGGCATTTATTCTATTTAATAGGCATATTCATTGCCATGTTTATACTGGATGTAAAAATGGCTCTACTAGTTTTGGCTATTATCCCCATATTTTTACTTGTTACCATATTTTTTCAGCCAAAGCTGCTCAAAGCTAACCGCCGCATGAGGCAGGCAAATTCGCAGATACTCAGTAACTTCAACGAGAATATCAACGGAGCCAAAACTTCTAAAACCCTGGTTATAGAAAATAAAAATAGCCGTGATTTCTCACTTATTACAGATGAGATGTACATGGCTTCACTTAAAGCAACCAGGTTAAACGCAGTCTTTTTGCCATTAATAACTTTTGGCGGTTCTATGGCTGTTGCTCTGGTTTTATATAAGAGTGGCCTAGCTGTTATGGAGGGTCGGCTCGATTTCGGTTTGCTTTCCGCCTTTATAGCTTATACATTTGCTATTTTAGATCCCATTTCTCATATTGCACGTACTACCTCGGAAATCATGGCGGCGCAAGTTAATATTGAACGGGTCATGAGTCTTTTAGCTCAGCCCTGTACGGTTATGGATAGTGTTCAAGTTGAAGCGGAGTATGGCGATGTTTTTGAACCAAAAAGAGAAAATTGGCCGCCTATGATAGGAAATATAGAGTTTGAAAATGTCTGGTTTAGGTATCCGGATGCTTGCGAAGATGATTTTGTGCTTGAAGATATTAATATTAAAATTGCTGCCGGCGCCACCGTTGCCCTGGTGGGCGAAACCGGCGCCGGAAAAAGCACTTTTGTTAACCTGGCTTGCCGCTTTTTTGAACCCAGCCGCGGCCGTATTCTCATAGACGGCGTAGACTACCGAGAACGCAGCCAATTATGGCTGCATCAAAAACTTGGTTATGTGCAACAATCTCCCCATCTATTCTCCGGTACTCTGCGAGATAATCTGCTTTATGGCAAACTGGACGCCACAGATGAACAAATTGAAAATGCCGCCCGACTCGCCTGCGTCGACGTGCTGGCAAATAAATTAGAAGAGGGCTATCTTAGCGATGTTGGGGAAGGCGGAGATAAGCTTTCTACCGGCGAAAAACAATTGGTCTCCATTGGCCGGGCTATTATAGCTAACCCTCCCATTTTTGTACTGGACGAGGCAACTTCCTCAATAGATACCGAAACGGAGTTATTGATTCAGAGCGCAATTGCCAATGCATTATCCGGGCGGACTTCCTTTATTATAGCGCACCGCCTTTCTACCATACGCAACGCTAATCTGATACTGCTTATCGAGGGCCGCTCAATTGTAGAACGAGGAAGCCATGAAGAACTAATGGCTCAAAAAGGAAGGTATTATAAGTTGTATAAAACTATGATGATCAAGGATGAATCGGAACAAAGGGGATTTCGGGTTTAAATATTTTTGCGTTCTAAGCTGCTAAAGCGGGCTTTGCCCGCACAATGCCAATTGCGAGAGTAAAGAAAGCGTTTTCACCTTGCGACTTCCTTCTGCACTATACTATTTTTGCAGGAAAACGCCCGCTCTGGCAGAATAATATATAATTCAGCCAATAAATTTGCTGCTTACATAGCAGTTTTATTCAAGTGGTTTTTACCGGATCAAAATGGAGGGTATTATGGAGCATAAAAAACAGCTTAATGTGCTGGATACCGTGTATCTGCCCGGCCCTATTGAGCAAAAATGGTATAAACATTGGCAAGAAGCGGGGTATTTTAGTAGTGATATTAATAAAGAAAGCGAGCCTTTTTGTATTGTCATGCCGCCGCCTAATGTTACCGGGCAATTGCATATGGGTCATGCGCTGGATTGCGCTATACAAGATATTTTAATTCGCTGGAGGCGTATGCAAGGTAGGCGGGCTTTTTGGTTACCCGGTACCGACCACGCCGGCATAGCCACCCAAGCCAAAGTGGAAGAAGCCTTAGCTGAAGAGGGGCTTTCCAAGTATGATCTTGGGCGTGAGTTGTTTTTAGAGCGGGCCTGGGAGTGGAAACATCACTATCACGCCCGCATCACTAAACAGCTGACAATGATGGGCTGCTCCTGCGATTGGGAGAAAGAGCGCTTTACTTTAGACGAAGGCTGCTCCGAGGCGGTGCGGGAATTCTTCCTGCACCTTTATAAACAGGGGCTTATCTATCGTGGCAGTTATATCATCAATTGGTGCAGCCACTGCCAAACCACCATCTCCGATATCGAGGTGGAGCATCATAATGTAGCCAGTTATTTATGGCATTTACGCTACCCCTACGCAGATGGCAGCGGATATGTTGTGGTAGCCACTACCCGCCCGGAAACCTTGCTGGGCGATACTGCGGTAGCCGTACATCATGAAGACAAGCGCTATGCGGATAAAGTGGGTAAAACCGTGATCTTACCGGTAATGGAGCGCGAAATACCGCTGATAGCCGATAGCTATTGTGATATGGAATTCGGTACCGGTGCGGTTAAAGTTACCCCGGCTCATGATCCTAATGATTTCGAAATAGCCCGCCGACATGATCTGCCCCTGATTTCTGTGATCGGTAAAGATGGCAAAATGACCGAAAAGGCCGGGAAATACGCAGGGATGGAGGCTTTGGAATGCCGCCGTCTACTGGTGGAAGAATTTAAGCACTTGGGTCTATGGGAAGGAACTACAGAATTGGAACATGCGGTGGGGCATTGCTACCGCTGTGGCACGGTGATAGAACCACTGGTATCGCCTCAATGGTTCGTCAAGATGAAACCTTTAGCCGAAAGGGGGATTGCCGCAGTAGAGGATGGCGCTATACGTTTTGTACCATCGCGCTTTAAGCGCACCTATATAAGCTGGATGGGAAATATCCGCGATTGGTGCATCTCCCGCCAACTTTGGTGGGGGCATCGTATACCGGTATGGTATTGCGCCGCTTGCGGCCAAGAGATAGCGGCAAAAGAAGCACCGGCAACCTGCCCTAAATGTAACAGCAACGCCCTTACTCAAGATACAGATGTACTGGACACCTGGTTTTCCTCTGGATTATGGCCTTTTTCCACCTTAGGCTGGCCAAAAGAGACTCAGCTGCTCAAAGATTTTTACCCCACAAGTGTGCTGGTAACAGGTTACGACATCATTTTTTTCTGGGTGGCGCGTATGATAGTTTCCGGCCTGGCTCAAATGGATATGAAACCCTTTCACGAAGTATTCATACACGGCATTATCCGCGATGGCGAAGGCCGCAAAATGAGCAAAAGCCTGGGCAACGGCATAGACCCCATCGAGATGATAGAGCAATACGGTGCAGACAGCTTACGTTTCATGCTGATAACCGGCGTTTCTCCCGGCAACGATATGCGCTTTCAAACCGAGCGTATTGAAGCAGCGCGCAATTTCATAAATAAGCTATGGAATGCCAGTCGCTTCACCTTAATGAATCTGGAAGATTATAAGCAAGGCGCCTACGAGTTACATTTGACCCTAGCCGACAAATGGATACTCACTCGCCTAAAAATCGCGACTACTACTGTGGCGCTTAATATGGAAAAATACGAACTGGGTGAAGCCGCCCGAGCTGCTTACGATTTCACTTGGGATGAGTTTTGTGACTGGTATGTGGAACTGGCTAAGCAGCGTCTTTATCAAGGGAACCCTGAAGAACGTTATACGGCTCAAACAGTACTGATAAAGGTGCTAACCAATATCTTAGCCCTCTTGCATCCTATTATACCTTTTGTAACCGAAGAGATATGGCAACAATTGCCCCATGAAGGCGCTAGCCTGATGCTGGCGCGCTTTCCCGACGGCAGCGAACTGGAAAAATATCCACAGGAAGCGCAACTTGTAGAACTGCTGATGGATATAATTCGCGCAGCCCGTAATATCCGCGCTGAAATGAAAGTGCCTTTGGGCAAAAAAGCCAACATCGTTTTAATAGCCGAACCGGCTCTATTAACAGATATCGCAGGCGGTGCAGATTATCTACGCCAACTTGCCCAAGCCTTAGAACTGCAATTCCTACCTTCCGGCAGTACACCCCCTGCTCTGGCAGCCAAAGCCCATGTGCGCGGGGTGGAGATATACTTACCTTTAGCCGGGCTGATAGATATTGAAAAGGAAACAGCCCGCCTTAAAAAAGAGATAACTACCTGCAAAAATGAGCTTAAACGTCTTTTGGGCAAGCTGACAAATACATCTTTCATAGCCAAAGCCCCGCTGCAAGTAATAGAAAAAGAGCGAGCTAAACAGGGGGAATTTGAGGAGAAGAAGCGGTCGCTGGAAAAGCATTTGGAAATGCTTCAATAATAGGCGTTCAATGGGCGTTTGGAGGTAGTATGATAGCATCCTTTATTGATAAAAAAATAGTACTGGCCAGCGCGAGCCCGCGCCGGCTGGAATTGTTGCAACAAATAGGCGTGGAACCTCTGGTGAATCCGGTGGAGGCGGTAGAGGATCAGCGGCTAAAAGGACGCAGGCCTGCTCTTTTGGTACAAACAAACGCGCGCCGCAAAGCGCGGGCAGCGGCGGCCAGCGAACAGTTTCCCGGCAGTATTATCATCGGCGCAGATACAGTAGTAATGCTGGGGAGGCGGCTTTTCGGTAAGCCCGGCAACACGGAGGAGGCTGCCGCTATGTTGCGCGCGCTTTCCGGGCAGCAGCATAGTGTATATACGGGCATCTGCCTTGTGGATACAGACCATAGTCGCAGCGTTTGCAATAGCAGCCGTACTTTGGTGCGCTTTTCTGCCTTAAGTGAGAAAGATATAGCGCTATATGTAGCTACAGGCGAACCGCTGGATAAAGCCGGAGCTTATGGCATACAAGGCAAAGGCGGGTTGTTTGTAGAATCTTTACACGGAGATTATGGTACGGTGATGGGGTTATCTCTGCCCTTGCTGGTTCGGTTAGCCAGTGAACTGGAGCAATTATGTTGCAAATGATGAACTATCTATCAGCATTAGCGGAAATGAAAAACCTCTGCTCCCCCGCCATCAAACCGGGCTTGGAGCGTATAGAAGCCTTACTTAGCGAACTGGGGCATCCGGAATATGGCATACGTGCTGTACATGTGGGGGGAACAAATGGCAAAGGTTCGGTATGTGCTATGCTGGATTCCATTTTCCTGGCGGCGGGTTGCTCTACGGGGCGCTTTACCTCGCCACATTTACATGATTTCAGGGAGCGTTGCCTAATCAACGGGGAAATGCTAAGTGAAAAACAAACGGCTACGCTGCTTGTGCGTATTAATGAGGCGCTGAAAGCACTTATCAGACGAGGCGGGCCATTACCTACGGAATTCGAGGCTTCCACAGCCCTTGCTTTGCTGGCTATGACTGAAGCTAAGGTCGATTGGGCTATACTGGAGGTAGGCTTGGGCGGCCGCTACGACGCCACCAATGTGGTAAATGCTCCAATTGCCATTATCACAAATATCGGCCGCGACCATATGGAGTATTTGGGAGAAAGTATAGCCGAAATAGCCTGGGAAAAGGCTGGTATCATCAAAGAGGGCGCAGAGGTGTTTAGCGGTGCAACAGGTGAGGCGCTGCAGGTTATAGAGCAAGAAGCCGCCAGCCAAAAAGCCACTATCTGCCGTTTGGGGCAAGAATTGCTCTACAGCTTACTAAGGCATAACGACGCAGAACAATATGTAAAAATCAGTACGCCGTGCAGGGTATACAAAAACATGCGCCTCTCACTTTTAGGCGCGCATCAAGGCGCTAACGCAGCCTTAGCCGTAGCTGCCGCCGAGAGAGTTGGCTTAAGCGAAGCTGCTATCTACACCGGGCTGGCGGCGTCGCAGCACCCGGCGCGGCTGGAAATAATAAGTTATCAGCCCTTAATTGTGCTGGATGGCGCGCATAATGTTCCGGCAATGGCCGTTTTGGCACAAGCTGTGCGGGATTATTGGCCCAAGCGGCGCTGCCTGGCGCTTATTGGCATGTTGGCCGATAAAGAGCGCAAACAAGCTTTAGCACAGATTACTCCGTATCTTAGCGAGGTGATCATCAGCAGGCCGCCTTTGCTCTACCGCAGCGAAGATTGGGCTTTAGCGGCAGATTTTTGTACAGATTTGCAAATAAACATTAAGCCCGAAAATATTATCGAAGATATACCCACAGCCTGCGCACATGCCTTGGCTTTATTGCCAAAATATGATATGATGCTGGTATGCGGTTCTTTATATTTGGTAGCGGCAGTACGGGCGTTTATGTTAGAAAGAGGTATTTGTCATGAAAAAAATGTTTAAAATCATCATTGCTATTATACTTATCTTAGTTATTTGTATTTACGGAGCTTTACAAATACTTAAGCCCCAAGCTGTACAAGAAGAAGTCGCCGTATACGGCGACCTCATAGACACCTATCATGTACAAGGAATGTTGATGCCACAAAAAAGCATGCTCTTGAATGCGACAATGAGCGGTACTGTAATGACGCTTCCATTTAAGATCGGTATGGCAGTAGAAAAAAATGACGAATTAGTGATAATAGCCGCTGCCAACCCGGCTGAGCTTGAAATACAAAAACAACAATTGAATCAACAATTAGCTACAGCCGAATACCAGTATCAACAGCTTTTCAGCCGTGAAGGGCAAAGCAAACAAGCGGCTGCCTTGGAAGCAGCGCAAAGTGCCTATGATCTTGCTGAAGAACAGTATCAAGCAGCTTTAGCCGTGGAAGCGGAACTTAAGGGCGTATATACTACCGCCCAGCTTAACGAGTTAGAAAGCATGGTAAAAGCAGCTTATCAGGCTCTGGTTGCCATAGAATCGCAAAATGCCACGACAAATGACCGCAATTATTATAGCTCCCTTATATCCTCCATACAGATTCAGCTTAAAACCCTTGAAGAGGAAGCCTACAGCGAACCCTTACTGGCGCCCTTTTCCGGTATTGTCTGGCAGATACTAACCGATGAAGGTAGCTTTCTCATCAAAAATCAGCCTGTGCTCAAAATGTATCAAAGCGGAGCTATGAAGGTGGTTGTATCTTTGCTATCTGAAGACGCCTTGAATTTACATTTGCAAGAGGAAGCATTTATACAGCTAAATGACGGTACTCAATATAGTGCAGCAGTCAGTTTTATTTCACCCGTGGCGGAGCAAGAAATGTCTAGTTTGGGGTTAATGGAAAATCGCTGCACAGTTGAACTTGAACCGGATAATTTACCGCAAAATTTGGGTGCGGGACACCAGCTCGATGTAGTATTTTCTCAATTGTTGGCGAAAAACACACTTTCTGTTCCGGCTAGCGCCCTTTTCCCCTTAGCCGGAGGCAGTGGCCTTTATATTGCCATAAATGGTAAAGCTACCCTTCAGCAGGTACAAACCGGCATAAAATGCGGCGGCCGGGTGGAGATAACCAGCGGGCTGGACCCCGGAGCTACAGTGATCATCAACCCTTATGAAAGCAATATTAAAAATGGCAACCGTGTAATAAAAGAATAGGCGAGGGTTAAATATGGCTTACCAACGTTTACATCACATAGGTATAATACTGCCTAGCACAGAGGCTGTTGCTGCTTTTATCAAACAATACGATTTGGAAATAGCAGGAGAAGGAGAAACCCCCTACCAGGCACATTGTATTTTTACAAAAGCCAGGGAGGGGGAAAGCCCCATAGAATTCCTTATACCAAAAGGTGGACCACTAGCAGCCTTTAATGAAGGCAGAGGAGGTATTCACCACATTTGCTATGTTGTAGATAGTATTGAGCAAACTGAGAGTGAACTGCGCGCTATGGGGTGTAAACTGCTGGAAAATCAATTCATAGTTGCGGAAAACAACGCTAAAATTAACTTTATCCGCCCTGGTTCTTCTTTTGGTGTTTTAGTTGAGCTGATGGAATTACCTTAAGGGCGCCTCTAAATAACATTCAATTCTCTCAATAGTTTTTCGCCAATAATTCAAAGTAAGGCTGTGGATGATCGCATACGGGACACTGATCCGGCGCGCAGGATGCGGATACTGTATAACCGCAGTTACGGCATTGCCATACCTGTTTTTCTTCCCGGCAGAACACCTGTCCGTTTTCGATATTTTTTAATAATTCTATATAACGTTCTTCATGTTCTTTCTCTATCTCTGCCACCGCCGAAAACAGTTCGGCTATTTTTTCGAAACCTTCTGCTTTAGCCGTTTCGGCAAAGCCGGGATACATATTTGTTCTCTCCTCATGCTCCCCTGCTGCGGCGGCCGCAAGATTAATTGTGGTATCCGGAACAGCGCCACTGTTTAATATTTTGAACCAAATCTTCGCATGTTCCTTTTCATTTGCTGCCGTAACTGCAAAAAAATCTGCTATCTGCTCATAACCATCCTTTTTTGCCTTGGAGGCAAAATAGCCATACTTCATTGAAGCTTGCGATTCCCCAGCAAAGGCTGTTTGTAAGTTTTGCTCTGTTTTGCTGCCTTTTAATTCCATTTGTACTCCTCCTTAAATATTTTATTACTAGGCTCTTGTAAAATTAATTCTTGTTTACTATAGCAATACCTGCTTTGATACGAAATATTTGTTGATAAATATAAGATAATATGATAAAATGGTAAATAATTAGTAGAAAATCATGGTAAAGTGTGATTGATTATGAAAGATGATTTTGTTTCAAAAAACATATCAGAAGATTTACTCGATCTTCATTTAAATACTTGTCTTAATTCTTCTAATGTATGTGTTTGCGAGCGCTGCCGGGCAGATATTCGTGCCTTAGCGCTTAACGCCATGCAACCACATTATGTGGTAACGGAATTAGGAGATGCTTATGTGCGCTTAGAAGCTATGACCACCCAATCTCAAGCAGATATAATTACTGCCATTATACAAGCTATTAATATAGTTAAGCAAAACCCGCGACATGATCAATGATATAGGGCACCTCTAGAAACCAGAATAAACACTAACAAAATGATCAAAATGAGACTAATTACCTAAATATCCCCGTCATTGCGGACTTG
>WRKD01000192.1 GCA_009778255.1 Bacillota bacterium | reverse complement strand
CGTAATAGATATGGCCCGCGGACAAATCGGCGTTGTTTACCGTGTAGTGGGATATGGTACGCGTTTGCTTACAGAACGGCGCGTCGGCGAAACCTTGCAGGTACTTGGCCCATTGGGCAATGGGTGGAAGCTAACCCAAGGCCGTCATGTGCTGTTGATTGGCGGTGGCGCCGGTATAGCCCCCTTGCTTCCATTAGCTGTGGAATTGGCGCGCTCCGGCACAGATTGCGAAGCTATGTTGGGCGCAAGTTCTGCACAGGAAGTCCCGTGTGTAGAAGAATTCGCCACTTTAGCCCGCCTCTCTGTGGCCACTTTAGACGGCAGTCGCGGCGCCTTGGGCCAGGTATCGAGCTGGTTGCCAGCTCAGCCTATTGCATATGATATGGTATATTGTTGTGGCCCTCATCCGCTCATGCGTAAAGTAGCAGCTTGGGCTAAGCGGCACGATTTACCTTGCCAGGTGTCTTTAGAAGAGCATATGGGCTGCGGTTTTGGCGTATGCATGGGCTGTGCTTGCGCAGTTAAGGGCGCAGAAAAAGAAGAGATTGTTTATAAGCGCGTTTGCTGCGAAGGGCCGGTATTCGATAGCCGGGAGGTGGTGTGGTAATGGCCAGCTTAAAAGTTAACATAGCCGGTATAAGGTTAAAAAACCCTATTATTTTGGCTTCAGGAACTTGCGGATACGGAAGGGAACTGGCAAAGGTATACGATCTTTCTCGTTTAGGCGGTTTAGCAACTAAAGGTGCCACACTTTTACCGCGCCTGGGCAATGCTCCGCCCCGTATTGCCGAAACTGCCTCGGGGCTGCTCAACAGCGTTGGTTTACAAAACCCCGGTATTAAAGCGGTAATAGATAATGAATTGCCTTTTTTGGCTGCATATAATATGGCGGTGATAGTCAATATTGCCGGGCACAGTTTGGAAGATTATCGGCAAGTAACACAAGCGCTGGAAGAGAGCGGAAATTTTACAGCTATAGAACTAAATATCTCTTGCCCCAATGTAGAAGGCGGCGGCATGGCTTTTGGTACAGACGCAAAAGTGGCTGCGGGTATTACAGCCGCTGTGCGGGAAGCAACAACTAAACCTTTGATAGTAAAACTTTCACCAAATGTTACGAATATTGTTGAAATTGCCCAAGCTGTGGAAACTGCCGGGGCAGACGCCCTTTCACTTATAAATACCATACAGGGCTTAGCAATAGATGTGGAACAACGCAAACCGGTTTTAGGCGCCGTTATGGGCGGGCTTTCAGGTCCGGCAATAAAGCCCATTGCTTTACGAATGGTATGGCAGGTAAAAAAAGCGGTTCGTATACCCATTATTGGGCTTGGCGGTATTGCCACAGCTATAGACGCTTTGGAATTCATGCTTGCCGGAGCCAACGCTGTTCAGATAGGCGCGGCAGCTTTTCGCGACCCTTTATTGCCCTTAAAAGTAGCGGAGGGCATGGCAGAATGGCTGGATGCGCATGGAGTGGCAGATGTAAATGAATTGGTGGGGGCGCTGGAAGTTTTAGGTTAGCCAAGCATAATACGGTTGCGTCCTTGTAATTTCCCTTGATACATCAATTCATCCGCTTTCCTTATCGAATCTTCAATAGACATACTTGATATATGCTCATGTAAGCCGATAGTCAGTTGCACCCGGATTTCTCGGCTACCCATTAGCATAGAGGTATTTTGCATTTTAACCCAAAAACTATTCATTAAATTCTCCGCTTCTTTAAGCCCGGTATTTCTGAGCAGCACTAAAAACTCTTCGCCGCCCCAGCGTATGAGTATATCATTGTCGCGGAAGAAATTTTGCATCATATAAGCTATATATTTGAGCACATTATCTCCAAAGGCGTGTCCGTAGGTATCGTTGATTACTTTAAAATAATCTATATCCAGTACGGCAATGCTAAGAGGTATTGCTTCGGATGATGTTACTTCCAGCTCGGTGCGATACCGTTCCAGCATACGCCGGTTTCCCAAACCTGTTAAAGCATCTAAAACCGCCGCCTCGGCAGCTTTATCTATTAACGATTGTCGGTTCTTTTTTATAAATTCTTGATTTATAACATTTATATACAGAACAATGAGGCAAGTTAAAAGGCTAATATTAGTCAGTAAAAAACGAAAGCCTTCTCCTAATATGTTGCCATAAAGGGGTATATTATTTAAGCTGAGCCAAAAGGCTATATTGATCACGAGCAATAAAAAAACATCCATTAATAGAATGCCCCAAGATTTTAATAATGGATACATGTGGTTGGATATTAAGGCAGTAACAACAAGAAATAATGTTCCGCAGCCACCCAAATAATAAGTGATGAATATATGCGTATAGGCGCAGCTTATACTGATAAATACATATGTACTTGCATAAATGCGCAAAATACTCTTTTGGCAAAGAAATAACATGATACAAGATCCAACAAAGATAGCAGTCAATAGAAAACCTAATTCAAATAGCCCGGTGAATAAGAAAAATACAGCATAGCAAAATGACAAGATTGTTGTCCAAATACAAACTGTTGTCACGCCAAACTGTAAGTCGATTTCATTATTGTCGTCTAGTTTAATATGCTTAAGAAGATGGTGTAAAAGACTCATATCGCTCACCAAAAATATGCACCTTTTACTCAAAAGAAGAATATGTCTATAATATTAATAGAATTCTTATTAGTATAGCTGTCTTTTAAAGGATTGTCAAGAGAAATAGCGAAAAAGGAAATTATGCCGTGAATTGCACAAGTAAATTCCAGGGTAAAGTGGCGCTACTGGAAATTGCTTTATTTAGTAAATAATATACTCTTTAGGGCGGCTGGTATGGCAACTTATATTCCCCCGCAGATTATTGATGAAATAATGTCGCGCATAGATATAGTGGAGCTTATAGGCAGTTATTTGCCGCTAATTAATCGCGGCAAAAATCATGTTGCCCTTTGCCCCTTTCATAATGAAGATACCCCTTCTTTCAATGTTAGCAAAGACAAACAGATTTATTATTGTTTTGGTTGTCAGAAAGGCGGCAATGCAGTAAATTTTGTAATGGAGATGGAAGGATTAAGTTATCCGGAAGCCCTGCGTAAATTGGCTGCTAAAGTAGGCGTAAAAGTACCGGAATATACTTCTTATGCAGCGCAGGCTGCTTTAGCGGAAAGGCAAACCATGCTGCGAGTGCATGAATTATCGGCGCTGTTTTATCAGGCAAAGTTGGCAGATAAAGATAATGTAGCAGCCGCTTACTTGCTAAAACGTGGTATCGGCGATTTGGTTGCTCAGAATTTTAAGCTTGGTTATGCTCCGGAAGGCGATTGGCAGGCGTTATATGATTATTTGAGTAAACTGGATTATACAAGTGAGCTGCAAGAAAAAGCTGGGCTGGTGAGCAAAAGCGCCAAAAACGGCTTGTATTACGATAAATTTCACGGTCGCCTGATTTTCCCCATAACCGATTATCGTGGTCAGGTAATAGCCTTTGGCGGAAGGGTACTGGGAAGCGGTGAACCGAAATACCTAAACTCTTCTCAAACTATGATCTATAATAAATCGGCTGTTTTATATGGAATATCTCAAGCCGGGCCGGCCATTCGAAAAGCGAATATAGCCGTGATCATGGAAGGTTATATAGATGTGATAACCGCACATCAACATGGGGTAGACAATGCTGTAGCCTCTTTGGGCACTGCCTTTACGGCAGATCATGCCCGTTTATTGCGCCGCTATACAGAACGGGTATTATTGGCTTATGACGGCGATAGCGCCGGCGCTAAAGCCGCTTTACGCAGCCTGGATATTTTGCGTAGCCAGGGCTTAGAAATTCGCATCTTGGAATTGCCACCGGGGCAAGATCCGGACGATTTTTTGCGAACAGAAGGCCGTGTAGGTTGGGAAAAGCTTATTGCTCGGTCTGCTTACGATGTATTAGATTATCTTTTAAAACAGGCATTAGTCACACATGATGCTAAAAGCGCTTTTGGCAAAGGCGCTATTGTGCGGGAATTAACCTCTGCTATTGCCAAGACAAAAAGTTTGGTAGAACGCGAGAGTTTTATAGCCAAATTAGCTAGGGAATTGGCAGTTTCTCCGGCTATTGTGTATGCAGATTTGAAAAAAAACGGCTATTCCCAAGTCGCTTTATCTGCAAATACGGTTATTGCTAATACTCTTACGGAACCTTTGGCTGCCAAAGCCAGTGATGCTCTATTGCAATTATGGCGTTTTGCGGTGGAGGATAAAGAATTTTTTGTAAAAGCCCGTATAGAACTGGGAGAAGATTTTACTGTGACAGCGGAGCAAAAAGAACTTGCCGCGCTGATAGAAAACTTGGGCGAGGGTTACGATTTTCAGCCGTCATTATTATTGAATTACATTTCCACTGAAAATGAAGGGTTACGGCAATATTTGTTGAAACTATTACAAATAAATGTTTCCGTAACAGAAGCACAAAAATGGTCAACCGAGTTAATAACCATTGTACGCGCCGATGCATTGCAGAAAAGAATAGAAGAGATAAGCCACGCTTTACTGAAAGCAGATTCCGATGGCGAAATTCGCCGCCTCTTACAAGAAAAGCAGAAGTTGGCTGAACAAAAGCATTTAATATCAGAATAGCCAAAGCACATGTTTTTTATCGCGGTTTATTAGTGAAAGCGAGGAGTACCCAAGGTGGAATATAGTAAGGCGGAAACAGTAAAAAAGTTGATGGAATCGGCCAAACAAAAAGGCCATATATCTTATACAGATATTATGGAAGCCCTTTGTGAGGTAGATTTATCTCCGGAACAAATAGATGAGCTATACGAGCAGCTAGCTCATGCGGGGGTAGATATCGGCGCGCCTACAGTAGTCATGGAAGCAGTAACCGATCCGGATGACGAGGATGTACCTGTGGTGGTAGAACCACTGGAAATAGATCTTTCTGTACCTGAAGGTACAGCTATTGATGACCCGGTGCGTATGTATTTAAAAGAAATAGGACGAGTACCATTGCTTTCCGCCGACGAAGAAGTTGAATTAGCGCGTCTTATGGAAGAGGGCGATGACGAAGCTAAACGACGTTTATCTGAAGCCAATTTACGTTTAGTGGTGAGTATAGCAAAACGCTATGTGGGTCGCGGCATGCTGTTTTTAGATTTAATTCAAGAAGGCAACTTGGGTTTGATTAAAGCGGTAGAAAAATTCGATTATTTAAAGGGCTTTAAATTTAGCACTTATGCCACCTGGTGGATACGTCAAGCCATAACCCGAGCTATAGCCGATCAAGCTCGCACTATACGTATTCCGGTACATATGGTAGAGACCATTAATAAGTTAATACGCGTACAAAGGCAACTTATTCAGGAATTGGGGCGCGACCCCATGCCAGAGGAAATAGCAGCTGAAATGGAGATAACCGAGGAAAGGGTACGCGAGATACTTAAAATATCGCAAGAACCGGTTTCTTTAGAAACACCTATAGGCGAAGAAGAAGATAGCCATTTGGGAGATTTTATTGAAGATGAAGAAGCGTTGGCTCCGGCAGAGGCGGCTTCCTTCTTTCTGCTAAGGGAGCAACTAGAAGATGTACTTTCCACTCTCACCCAAAGGGAAAAAAAGGTATTACAACTTCGCTTTGGCCTAGACGACGGCCGTAGCCGTACCTTAGAAGAGGTGGGTCAGGTATTTGGCGTAACGCGGGAACGTATTCGCCAAATAGAAGCAAAGGCACTGCGTAAATTACGGCATCCCAGCCGCAGTAAGAAACTTAAAGATTATTTAGAATAAACCGATTAGGTTTTATAGCAATATTTTGCTCTGATGTTTTACATCGTTTTAAAGCATAACAGTCCTCCCAAAAAAAGGGCTGTCGCATTATTATGCGACAGCCCTTTTAGTGGCTATTCGAAATACCTTTTTAGCAACCCATAAAACCCCGCACCATGACGGGCTTCGTCTTTGCACATTTCATGCACGGTGTCGTGAATAGCGTCGTAGCCTAGCTCTTTTGCTAAAGTAGCAAGTTTTTTCTTTCCAGCGCAGGCGCCATGTTCGGCTTCCGCGCGGGCGGCTACATTCTTTTTGGTATCATCCCATAAAATTTCTCCCAGTAATTCGGCAAAACGGGCTGCATGATCTGCTTCTTCGAAAGCATAACGGCGAAAGGCTTCGGCTATTTCGGGGTATCCCTCGCGGTCGGCTTGGCGGCTCATAGCTAAATACATGCCAACTTCGGCGCTTTCGCCGCTAAAGTTAGCATGCAGCATTTCCAGCACCCTTTCATCGCAACCCTGAGCTATGCCTATACGGTGCTCGTCGGCAAAACCAATTACTTTTTCTTGTTCGCTAAACTGCTCTTTTGCAGCTTTGCATTGTGGGCAGAAATCGGGAGCTTCAATACCTTCATAGATGAAACCGCAAACGCCACAAACAAATTTTTTCATACATCGATCCCCCTTAAATTATTTATTGTTTTATACAATCTTTTTTTGTACATACTCGGTTACATCCGCTACGGTTTCTAAACCGCTTGCCTCTTCAATAGTGATGTCATATTCATCCTCTATGGCTAGCATTATTTCAACCAAGTCTAAAGAGTCTATATGTAAATCATCGAAAGTACTGACGCCGCTGATGCTTTCTGCTGCAATATCCAGTTTTTCTGCTATGATGGCGATTATTCTTTCTTGAACCATATAGTTGTCCTCCTAAAACTATGATAACAGAATTATACGTTTTCATAACTGTAATGTCAAGCATTTTCCTGTTGCTTGGCAAGACAAAACATATGTTTGCTGCTTTCTATATGGCGTTTAATGGCGCTAAAACTTTCTTGGCTCATGGTATGCTCCATTCTGCATGCGTCATTTACTGCTATTTTCCTATCTACACCTAAAAAAATGAGCCAATCTGATATTAGTATATGTCTTTCGTACATAGTTTGCGCAATGCTGTTTCCGCTTTGTGTCAATGTGATATAACCATCATTATCTACTTCAATGTATCCGTTTCGTCGCAGGTTTTTCATAGCCACGCTTACGCTGGGCCTGCTAATACTAAGCTCATTAACAATATTGATCGCACGTACAGGATCGCCACTTAAGCCCAGTATAAAAATTGTTTCCAAATAGTTTTCCGTAGATTCCTGCGTTTTCAAAATCGCACCCCCCAGGATAGTTTTTACTCACAAAAGTATAATTTATATAATTGACAAGCAAATAAATTGATGTTAAGATTTTAAATAGTTAGTTGCAACTAACATCATATAAGGAGGATGAAAATGACTTTAAAAGACCTAGGCGTAGGAAAAAGCGCTTGTGTTTTGTCTGTTGGTGGCGAAAAGGTTTTGAGGCGGCGGCTTTTAGAAATGGGCATTACACCACGTACAATAGTAACAGTAAAAAAAGTTGCGCCTTTGGGCGATCCGCTAGAATTATTGCTACGGGGATATGTATTAACATTGCGCTTGGAAGATGCGGAAAAAATCGTGGTTGAAGAGGTCGCGGTATGATTTTTGCGTTAGTGGGTAATCAAAATTGCGGTAAGACCACACTGTTTAATCAGTTGACCGGTTCGAATCGGCATGTGGGAAATTTTCCCGGCATAACTGTTGATCAAAAAATTGGCAAAGTATTAGGCAAAAACAATTTATTTGTTGTAGATTTGCCCGGTATATATTCCTTGTCGCCTTATACAAGCGAAGAAATCGTTACCCGCGATTATTTGCTTAAACATAAACCTGATGCGATTATCAATATTGCAGATGCAACAAATATAGAGCGCAACCTGTATCTGACTTTGCAATTGATCGAATTGCAAATTCCTATGATATTGGCGTTAAATATGATGGATGAAGTCCAGGCTAATAAAGGTAGCATAGATATTCGCCAGATGAAAAAATCTTTGGGAATACCTATTGCGCCCATCTCGGCTGCTAAAAAGCAAGGCTTAGCCGAAATGTTGGAACAAGCTATTGGTATAGCGCAAAATTACAGTATTCCGCAACGTATAGATTTTTGCTCCGGATCGGTGCATAGAGCCATTCATGCGATATCTCATCATATTGAAGATCATGCGCAAAAACTTGGAATTCCGGCCCGTTTTGCCGCTACCAAACTAGTTGAAGGCGATGAACTTATTTTAAAGAGCTTGCATCTTACAGAAAATGAAATAGATTTGATTGAACATGCTGTGCAAGAAATGGAAACCGATTTACAAACAGATAGGGAAGCGGCTTTGGCCGATATGCGATATCAATTTATTGAAGATATTTGTCATGAATGTGTAGTTAAAGCTCAAGAAAGCCGCGAATACCGGCGCAGTATACGCTTTGATGCTGTTCTAACGCATAAAATATGGGCTTTACCGGCATTTTTTTCTATTATGCTTGCTGTTTTTGGGCTTACTTTCGGCATTATTGGCAATAGGCTCAGCAATATGTTGATAAGGGGAATTGAGGCTGTAAACGGCAGCATAGACCGGGCGCTTACTGCATATGGGCTAAACTCTGTATTTCATTCCCTTATTATTGATGGAATATGTAAAGGTGTAGGTGCTGTGCTTGGTTTTGTGCCAATTATCATCACATTATTTTTCTTTTTTTCAATACTGGAAGATAGCGGCTATATGGCAAGAGTAGCGTTTGTAATGGATAAGCCATTGCGTAAAATTGGTCTTTCCGGACGCAGTTTCGTTCCTTTACTGATGGGCTTTGGCTGCACAATTCCAGCAGTTATGGCTACCAGAACACTAGCCAGCGAGCGCGACAAAAAAATGACTATCTTGCTTACGCCTTTTATGAGTTGCAGCGCCAAACTGCCGATATATGCACTTTTTACCGCTGCGTTTTTTGCCGGGTATCAGGCTTTTGTGATGATCGGGTTATATATTGCGGGAATAATAGTTGGTGTTTTTTCCGGGTTTATTATGAATAAAACTGTTTTTAGAGGCGCCCCGGTTCCTTTTGTAATGGAATTGCCTAATTATCGTTTTCCCTCTGTGAAAACGGTTATTCTGCTATTATGGGAAAAGGCCAAAGATTTTATTCAAAGGGCTTTTACCATAATCCTTTTAGCAACCATAGTGATCTGGTTTTTGCAAACTTTTGATCTGCGCTTGAATCCTGTTGCTGATAGCGCAAACAGTATATTGGCAGTAATTGGACGTTTGATCAGCATTATTTTTGCTCCTCTCGGCTTTGCCGACTGGCGTGTTTCAACAGCTTTGATCAGTGGTTTTACCGCAAAAGAAGCTGTGATCAGTACTCTGGCTGTTTTATCCGGCGAAAGTATAACAGAACTTGGTCCAACTTTGCAGTCTTTTTTTTCTCCGCTTACAGCTTTAAGTTTTTTGGTATTTACATTACTATATACTCCCTGTGTGGCGGCTATAGCTATGGTTAAACATGAATTTGGCAGTATAAAGGGTACGGCTTTTATTATTTTGTATCAAACAGCCATAGCTTGGTTAGCGGCATTTATTCTTTATCAAGTTGGCAGATTATGTGGGTAAGGGCAGGTTGTTGCAGATTTAGCATAAAGCCAATTATAAATATTTTACCCACTTGTCAAATCGATCTGTTTATGATAAACTTAAGCACGTACAACCCTGCCTAAGGAAAGCGCTGCTCCAACGCCTCCTTGGACATGGGGGATAATTTAATAAAAGGAGGTAGGCTAATGGATGCGGAAACAAAGTTGGCGATAATAGAAAAATATCGCCTACATGAAAGTGATACCGGTTCTCCGGAAGTGCAAATCGCTTTGCTCTCCTATCAAATCAATCATTTGACAGGACATTTGAAAATCCATAAAAAGGATTTTCACAGTCGCCGTGGCTTATTAAAAATGGTTGGCCAGCGCCGTGGGTTGCTGAATTATATTAAAAGCAAAGACATAGACCGTTACCGCAAAATCATTACTGAACTTGGTTTAAGAAGGTAGTATCAATAAATATGAGGGCTGTCGTTTTACGGCAGCCCTTTATATTTGCTTTCCTATATGCCGATCCAGAGCTTTGGTATAGATGGCTTTAGCGCAGATAAGATCGACTAAGCCTACGCCAACCGATTTAAAACATCTGGTTTTACCATCGCTAATGCTGGGCGAGGGAATATGTTGCGCCAGATGATCGCCCATATAATATATATTTTCCCGCTTAAGAATACCGCTTGCTAAAGGCTGGCATAAATCTCCGCTTTCTTCGCAGGCGAAAGGCAGTTCGGTATATACTTGTGCCACCAGTTGCCAAAGGGCATCCGGTAATTCCCGCATATCTGGCATATACGAGCCAAGTGCGATATAGGTTTTCCCAGCCAGTAATCTTGTTTCATTAGGCAATACCGGTTCTTCAGCATTTGTGGCTGTTATCACCAGCTGGCTTAAGTTTAGCAACTCCTCTGCCGAAGCGCAAACCCTGATCTTAACTTCCCGATTTAATTCTTGAAGCAAGGCGCAAAGATAATCTGAATAATCTTTTTTATAAGCGTCATAGAAATATATATTTTTGATATTTCTAACCGTGCAGGCATATAGTGCTTGCGTATACCCTTGAACGCCGGCGCCGATTATGCCCAAGTTTTCAACATCGCGAGGACAAAGACTCCGTATAGCAGCCCCGCCAACTGCGCCCGTGCGTTCTGCAGTAAGAGCTTGCCCATCTATCAACGCGGAAATTTCTCCGCTTTCATTATCGTTAAGTACCATTAAGCCATGTATCATGGGCTTGCCTATACGGGCGTTTTCCGGAAAAACGCTAAGCACTTTCGCCCCTATAGCTTGCCCGGAAAAACAGGGCATGAAGAGCAGGTTTTTATTCTTATGCACAACAGAAATACGGTTGGGCATATAATAATCACCTTGCCGAATAATATCGAAAGCCTCTTCAATTTTATCTATCAATTCTAAACGTGTCATGGTTTTTAGAATATCTTCATGGTTAAGAAAAATCATCGCCATAGCCTCCTTTAAAACATAGTTTAATGGTAGGGCGGCGCTTTGTCAAATCTATTTTTAAACTTTCAACTTACAGTTGCTATTTCCAGTTGCCCACGCTATAATGAAATTAAAATAATTTACAGATAGTTTATTTATGAAAGGGGAACCACTATGGAAATTACAAAAACACTCACCACTAACCCCAAGCCGGAGCCAGATTGGCAAAATTTAGGTTTTGGCAATGTCACAACCGATCATATGTTCATTATGGATTATTCTGAAGGCCGAGGTTGGCATGATGCACGCATTATACCCTACGGGCCTTTAAGTCTAGACCCCGCCGCTATTGTGCTGCATTATGGGGTGGAAGTATTTGAAGGTTTGAAAGCTTATCATACCGAAGATGATAAGATATTACTCTTTAGACCACAAGCCAATGCGCGGCGCATTAACAATTCCTCTAAAAGGCTTTGCATACCGGAGTTGCCGGAGGAATATTTTGTGCAGGCGATCAAAGAATTGGTCGATATAGACAGAAATTGGACTCCGAAATTGCCGGATACCTCTTTGTATATCCGCCCCTTAATTATCGCTACAGAGGCGCAATTGGGGGTTAAGCGCGCTGATGAGTATAAATTCATCGTTATTCTTTCGCCGGTTGGCGCTTATTATGCGGAAGGGTTGAATCCGGTGAAAATATTTGTAGAAGATGAATATGTGCGTTCCGTACGGGGCGGCACCGGCTTCACCAAATGCGGCGGAAATTACGCTGCCGGTTTGGCTGCACAGTATAAGGCTAAACAAATGGGTTACAGTCAGGTATTATGGCTTGATGGCGCCGAGCGCAAATATATAGATGAAGTTGGCACTATGAATGTGATGTTCAAGATAAACGGAGAAGTTATAACTCCGGAACTAAGCGGCGGCACTATTTTACCAGGTGTAACGAGAGATAGCGTATTACAGTTACTGCAAACTTGGGGTATACCAACTTGCGAGCGCCGTATTACATTAGAGGAATTGCATCAAGCGGCCCAGAATAACACTTTAGAAGAAGCCTTCGGTACCGGTACGGCGGCGGTTATTTCGCCTATTGGTATGCTGAATATTCACGGGCAAGAGATAGCCGTAAGCAATGGTCAGATAGGCCAGCTTACGCAGAAAATTTACGATGCCCTAACCGATATACAATGGGGCCGGGTAGCAGATACTTTAGGCTGGACAGTAGAGGTATAACACCGGCTTGTATAAAAACGGATAAACTATTTGTCTTTACAAATACCACCATACACTGCGTATATGGTGGTATTATTCTTTTGGCTTTACCGGAGAACTTTTCCTTTAAAGGCGAGAAAGCTTTTTGCAGCAGGTGATGGCAATAGTCCCGGGCCCGGCATGGCAAACTACGGTGAAAGAGAGCGGTTCAATTGATATGTGGTGACCGGGAAAAGCAGCCTCTGCACATGTTTTAAGAGTTTCTGCCGCAGCTTTATTCAAGCTATAGGCTATTTTTAGCCAAATTTTATCGGGCCCGGCAAAATCTTTGAATATACCGGCTAAGTCGCCTTGTATGCCTTTTATTAATAAGTCGGTAGCCTGTTTTATTCCTCTTGCTTTGGCAACAACATCAATTTTTGCCCCTTTTATGCAAAGTATAGGTTTTATATTTAAAATAGTGCTGATAGCGGCAATTGTTGGCGAAACACGGCCGCTTTTTTTCAGGTATTTCATGGTATCGACCATCATATATATGGAAGAATACATCTTTACGCCTTCCAAATATTCTTTAATGCGTACTGCTTCCCACCCTGCCTGGATAAGCGTTTGCGCATCCAGCACCGCTTGGCGCTGTGTTATAGAAATACGCAGGCTATCAACTACTTGTACTTTACCGCCATATTCTTGCGCCAGCATCATGGCAGAAGCATATGAAGAAGAAAAACCACTGGACATGGGAAGATGAACAATTTCATCATATTCGACAAGAATACTATCCCATAATTCTTGTATCGAACCCAAAGAAGGTTGAGAGGTAGAGACTTCGCAGCCTTCATCCAGCTTTTGGTAAAATAGTTCTTGAGTTAATGTCATACCTTCAAAGAAAAGCTGCCCTCCTACTGTAAAAGGTAAAGGTAATACATAAAGCCCCAGTTCTTGTGCTTCCTGTTGACTAATACCACTGTTAGAATCAGTTACCACCGCAGTTTTCTTCATTTGTAGAATAATCCTCTCTATAGATAATCATAATCTTACATAGAGTATATCATAGGGGGGCTTTTACCGCAACCAAAGAATTTATGTTTCGTGGTTGTTTTTGCAGCATGCTTACCTTATAAATTGCTACTTAACTGTTACTCTGCAGGTGGTTTTTTTCTGGCCGTCTTCACTAACCGCGGTTATGGCTGCCCCGCCTTTTTTTAAAGCGGAAAGTCGGCCGTTTACAACTGTTACTATATTGTTATTGCTGCTGCTCCAAGTGATGTTTTTATTGTCGGCATTTTCCGGGAATATATTGCAGGAGAGCAAAAATTCTTCACCCACTTGCATAATAAGAGAAGTTTGACTCATTTTTACACTGGCGACCTTTACCGGCTTAGCCAAAACTGTGAAGACGCAAGCAGCAGTATAGCCATTATTATCGCTGATTGCAGTTATAGTGGCACTGCCTGCGGCTATGGCGGTCACTTTGCCTACCGCGTCTACCGTAGCTACAGCATTATTGTTACTTAGCCAGCTTATGCCTTTTAGGCTGGCATTAGATGGGTTAAGTATAGCCTGCAAGTTTGCATGTTTACCGCTTTCCAGAGTAAGCGAACTATTGTTCAGTAATATGCTAATTAAAGGTATTTTTGGAGTAGCAGAGACGGTAATAGTGCAGTTTGCTTTAAGCTTGCTGCCCGGTATACCAACAGAAACAATGGTTTTCCCCATTTTTATACCGGTTACCACCCCATATTTATCCACGGTGGCTATATCCGGCTTAGAGCTGCTCCATATTAAGCCGCTAAGATCATAATTGCCCGGGGAAAGCAGGGGGATGAGATTAAGTTTTGCTCCTATGTTCGCTGTTGCTAAAGAGCGTAATTTTAGTATTTTAGTAGAGGCTACCGGCAGTAGTATTTCTTCTGCCGGGGGTTTATACCCAAATTGTTGAATGAATGCCTCCGGTGTAAATTGAGTTTGCTCTGTTAATGTAAGCATGTTTTGGCTGGGCGAAATTGGCGCGGTGGTTGGTTGTTCAAGGGGAGCGAGAGTGGGTTCGATAGGGGCAGGTGCAGGTGCAGGATTGGTCTTAGGTGGTGCTTCTTGAGTTAATGTGAATGTGACCGAAAGTGGTTTATTGGATATTTTTGCTTGAACCCTGCCTATATTAGTGCCGTTGTGTTGTTGGAAAGTTTCATCAGGAATTAGCGGTGCAAAACCGTAGTTGCCGGTTTGCCTAATGTTAATGTTGAATGTAAAGGGGCCTATGCCGGAATCTTTTGTGAACAATGCCTGGGCAAAAGCAGAATATGTATCACCGAACCGTTGCACACCTTGGATGCTGATACCGGCATTAGCTCCTCCTTGTAATGTTAAAGTTTGTGGCCATAGCGACATATAGGGCCGTTGAGTAAGTTGAGATGCGTTTGTAATAATATAATACTCATATAAATCATCTGGTGGATGATAAATGGCGCCGTCAGGCATTGGCGAAACATTATCCCACCATAGATCTTCATCGTTTCTTAGCTCATTACTGCCCGGTGTTATCGATGCATACAGGGTAAAAGGAAAAGTAGTATGGCCTAGTCCGCCTTCTGCTATAGGTAAAAACCAATCCCAAGAAATAGTTGTCGATGTTCTTCCACCCTCTGCGATTTCTGCGTTTTTTGGCGATACCCAAACGTAAAATACATTACTTCCATCGAAGTTTGCCGCGTCAACAGCAGCAGCTACTTCGGGGTTTGGTCTGGTTTGTGTAGTAAGCGGAATACCGTTAGCGTCGGCTACACGCACATTTCCGCTTCCAATTAATCTATAAATATCTTCTATAGTGACATTTGTGCCCAGTATAGCGCTTAAAGCAGAATCAAAGCCCAGCATGGTATTCATAGTATTGGCTTCTAGTATAACACCACAGAAGTATGGTGTATTTGTGCCAATAACCTGCTTCCAAGTGCCGTCTTTGTCTTTTGCCTGTAGCAAGAAATGAGCTTGCTCAGTTATTGCGGGGTTGATTACCGTTTCTTTCGAAGTATCAGTAATAAAAAGGCTTACTCTAGCATACCAGTAATTCACCCATAAGAAAGTACCGGCGCCTGGTGTTGTTTCTTTTTCAGTGTTGGGGTCGCGTACAGGGGTTACACGTACAGCGGCTAAGCCTGTTTTATTGTTCAATGGTGTAACAAGCCCCCCTGGTGCGCGGATAAGAGTTGAATTTATCTCTATTAAACTGGTGTCATTTGTAGCCAGCATATCTTTGTATATTAGGTATTCAGCTGCATTGTTTACTTTAGCGGAACCGTCGGTGCTATACCATGGTGATAAGGGAGTTGTTCCGGGCTTATACCAGGCGGCTGTACCCTCAGCAGGTTTACGTGTATTTCGGTACTGGTCAACCTCCAGAGTCGTCCATGTCATCAAGCGTCCGGTGTCATCTTTCTCTGTGGCGGTAACTTGTGCGTTCTCGTTATTCAAAATCTCCAGAACCCGCCCATATCCCTCAGCATTGGTTATCTCTTTGCCATTATTA
>WRKD01000191.1 GCA_009778255.1 Bacillota bacterium | reverse complement strand
AAGTCCGCAATGACGGGGATATTTAGGTAATTAGTCTCATTTTGATCATTTTGTTAGTGTTTATTCTGGTTTCTAGAGGTGCCCTAAAGAAAAAAATGGCAACAGCATATCTTCCCGTTTTGCTATATATCGCAGATACATACCCATAAAAAGACCGGCTAAGCCCAGCTTAACCAGCAAAAATGTTGTTAGAACCCCGCCAAGAAGCTTATGGGGAAACAAAGCAACCAAAAAGTTAAACGGGCTGGCCAAATAGTAAGCCATATGGGCTAAATAGTCATGCCCCGCACCGTCAGTCCATGACCAAAGCAGCGAGCCCCCTTCCCTAAGTTTATGCCAAAAGTCGCTGATAAAAGGGTAATATTGAATCCAAAAATCACCGACTATTATCTGTCTGCCGCCTCCTGGATACACACCGTTAAGGGCAAAGGCGGTTCCTAAAATTATTATTGGCAATAATGCAGATTGTATGTATGTATGTATGTATGTATGTATGTATGTATGTATGTATGTATGTTTGTTTGTTTGTTTGTTTGTTTGTTTGTTTGTTTGTTTGTTTGTTTGTTTGTTTGTTTGTTTGCGATCTTCAAATATCATTTTTTTTTCTTTTCTGATTTCGCCATATTTTTACTACCTCCAAGCTGTTATGGAAACATCACAGCATATAATCTTCTTTTGTTGATCATTCTTGCTGGTTTTATTATAACATAGTATTGATTATTTAATCAATCTAAGAATATGAAATGCAAAGCTATTGGGTTGTGGGCGCAGACGACTTAGTTAAAAGCTATTGACTCTCCCTTTACAGGAGATTATAGAATGATATTATAAGGAAGGAGGGGTGGTAAATGTTTCGCATCGGCGAGTTTTCAAAAATGAGTAAAACCACTATAAAAGCACTTCGTTACTATGATGAAATCGGTCTTTTGAAGCCTGAAGAAACCGATAAATTCACAAGCTATCGTTATTATACTACTGAACAACTTGTGCAGCTTCATAGAATAACAGCGTTCAGGCAAGTGGGTTTATCTATTGATGAAATTAAGCTAATTTTGTCTGGGTATGACGCTACAACCATTTTGCAAAACCGCCAAACGGAACTCGTAGCTGAACTTGCCAATGGAATAAACCAACTCTCCCGAATTGAATTTATCTTAAGAAAAGAGGCGGTGAACTTAATGAATTATATTGCAACCATCAAAGAAATACCGGGGTGTATTGTCTATTCTAAAAAAATGACAGTGCCAAATTACGATGCTTATTTCGAGCTTGTTCCTGCTATAGGCGAAACTATTATGGCAAAATATCCTAACTTGAAATGCGCTATTCCTGAATACTGTTTTATTGTCTATCTTGATGGGGAATACAAAGAAAAGGATATCAATATTGAATTTTGCGAGGCAGTAGAAAAAGCATGGCCCGATTTTGACGATATTAAATTCAAAGAAATTCAACCCACAACCGTGGTATCTGTTCTGCACAAAGGTCCTTACACAGGGATTTCACAAGCATACACTTATGCTTTCACATGGATTGAAGAAAACGGCTATGTGGCTACCAATAATCCTAAAGAGAGTTATATAGACGGTATATGGAACAAAGAAAACGAAGCTGAGTGGCTTACAGAGCTGCAAATACCTATTGCCAAAAAATAAAAGGACACTGCTTATCTATTACATTTCGCCTAAAGTTTTGGCTTAGAATAACAAGAAAGTATTACCGATTTTATTATGAATCGGTAATACTTTAGCCGTAAATTCACTATATTAAACTCTTCTCTTTGGCAATCCGCACAGCATCTGCACTATTTATAGCGCCTAATTTATTATATATATTTCTCATAATGCTATTTATGGTGCTAAGAGATACATAGCAGCTAGCCGCCATTTCTTTTCTGGTCATCCCCCGATAAAGATATTCCAAAACCTCCAATTCCCTTTTTGAAAGAGTGGTTTTATTTTTATTGTCTATCATATGATCTGCGTCATAAGCAGAGACGAGCTGTGAGAGCATTTTTGCATATGAGGAAGATTTTGTATATATCCTGTTCAAAAAATCTTGAGGAATATCACAATTATTGCTCTGTCTTACGGAATGGATCAGCGTACGCATTCTATTGCCATATTCAATGTACTGGATAATTAAATTATTAGGATATGAGAGCTCATAGGCTTTAGTAAGATAATATATGGATTCTTTTTGTTTATTAAGGTTATGGTAAACAATTGCTTTAGTAATCAAATTTTGAATTTTGGCAAATAAAATGCCTCTGTTCTCATATAGTTTATCTGTTTGATGCAAAAAAGCCAAAAGCTCATAATATCGTTCTTCAGCCAGCAGGTAATCGCAAAACACCAGGTATGCCCGGCCAATAACCACCGGAGCAAATACTTTTTGGGTTTCCTCTTCATTGCGAAGCCATTTGGCAATCAGCTCGGTTTTTCCTAGTTTTGTAAAAAACCAACCGCTTATCATAGCATACAGCGAAATGCACTCTGCATGATGCAGGGTTTCCAGCTGCTTTTTCATTTTATTCAATATGCCGGTTGTTTTTTTATAATTTCCCTTAGCCGTAAAAATACGTAATAAAACAAAGTTTGCCATATATTCCATATCGTACTGCTGATATTTTCTTGATCTGTGAATTGCTTCGTACGCATACTTTTCGGCAGCTTTCCAATCTCCCACATAAAGGCTAGATTCCGCGGCGTTAAGAAACTCCAAGCCATAGCAGCAACCATTCATTGCTCGGGCTGCATAGGGGGCTATTCTAAACAGGGAATCTTGATACCGTTTCAGTTCCCCTGCGGCAGGGTTGGTGATCGAGCATGCGTTAACCCCCTCCGCCATACCGGTTCTATAATCTATTAGTCTGCTTCCGTTAGGCAGATACTCGTCTGCCCTTATGAATAACACTTCAAAAGCATAATCTGATGTAACCATACAGATCACGGCAAGCAATAAATATATCTCGCCCAAAACAGCCTTAGTTTCTGTTGTTGCAGGCTGCTCTTCATACTCGCTTTGCAATTGTAATAAACCTGCTTGCGCTTCCTTCAGCCTATTGTTATTAAACAGGTAGCCGGCTTTAACAACGAGTATGATAGGCAGAGCTTTCAGTGTTTTCGCCGGTGCTTGCTCAATCAATTCTATTATTGCTTCCGCAGATTCATAACTTAAGCGTCCGGGTATGGCAATGATCAAATCAAATATTTCTTTATAATAGCCGATTTTTTTATAATGATATATGGCTTCAAATAAATAACCATTTTTACTAAACCATCCGGCTAAAACTAAATGTAGCTTAAAAATATCGCGCTTGGCCAGTTGATGTTTTTTCTCTAAGAGGAATTCTCTAAATAAAGGATGAATACGATAGTTGTCCGCTAAAGGGTCATAATGAATGAACATGCCCGTTTGCTGCATTTCGGACATCAAAGTAAGGTTATGATTTGTGAGTTTGTGTAAAAGTTGCAAAGTTATAGTATCCGGAATAGCAATTTTAATGAGAATATCTTGCAGCTCTGGCGAAGCAGCCAGGAAAACTTCTTTTTCAATTAGATTAAAAGTATCGATCTTTGTAGAAAATATGGGATTATTGATATTGCCTTTTTGGATGGCCAAACCCACAAGGTAAATTGCGAAGATCCAGCCCTCGGTATAAGCATAAATATCCGAAACCATACTTTTTTCAAGCTGAATATTCAGCGAACATAGATAAGCGCTCGTTTCATCTAGCGAAAAGCGCAATTCATCTTCGCCTATGCGTGAGAGCAAACCCTTAGAAAGCATAGCGGATAAGCTGATATCCGGCATTTTTCTAGATATCAATACAACAGAAAAGTTTGGAGTCTGCGCTGCAATAAAGATCTCGATAAAATTCAGTATTTCCTTATTATTAATGAGATAAAAATCATCTAACACCAGAATAAAGGGGTTATCCTGCGTCAATTCCTTAGTTAAAAGCTTTAAAAAATGATCAAAGAGCGCAATTGAATTAGGATACCCCATAGTAAGCAGGCTTTCGTAAAGATTTTCACTCCATGGCCTATATGCAGTGGCCATGCGTTCCCAAAATCTGGCTACATGGTTATCTAGTTGCGAAAGCTGCATCCATGCCGCATTGCATTCCATATCACCTAAAACCGCCAAAACAGCCTGCGTTTTGCCAAATCCCGCACCGGCAATAATCGCTGTAAGCGGTTTCTTAAATGCGTTTTTCAATAATTGCTCAATAACTGGGCGCCTAAAAAAATGTTCTGCAAGCGGTGGTTGTTTGGCCACATGTAGAACATTTTTTCTATTATTGATTGGATTATTGGGCATATGGCTCACCTCAAAATCAGTTTATAAGAGATAAAGATTTTTTGGCAACTTCGTTTTGCAAGCCACTTAATTATAGCATAGGGCGGGCTTCGCCCGCAACCCAAGGAGAGGCAGGAGTCGGAAGTCGGAAGGCAGAAGTCAGAATGGGTTTGCATACCTTTAGAGTACGCGTTCAGTAATTTGCTGACTTCGTTTAATAAACAAGTACCCCAAAAAAAACAATAAATAACAAGAAGTTTGGAGTGAGTTTTAATCAATGAAAAGCGTCTTTAACCTTGCTGGCTTTTGTTACGCAAAACCTCAGCAAATGCACTAGCTAAAGCGTCGTCGCGCTTTTCTACACAACTCTTTCTTCTAGCTTCAGGCATCTTGCGGGCAAAGCCCGCATTTGCAGTGTTTTACTTTGCACTTTTTAGGGATGTTTGCGAAAAAAATAATTGATACAATAAGCTCAGATAAGTTAGCCGGCGGAATTTGCAAATGCTTAAGCTGCGTGAGAGCTGAATTTATAATACGATCCGCTGTAGCTTTCAAAAGATTTTAGCAAAAGAAAGGATGAATAAAATGTTCGCAACAGCGCTAAATTCAGATTACCCGGAAAACGCCTATTCCGCAATATTCGGATATGAAATGAATAACGATATCCCTACAGACGCTAAAGAAACTCTGGAATATATTGTAAAAACTTTATCTATACGGGAAACAGAGATATTCATGCTTAAATATCGGGAAGATATGACATATGAAGAGATAGGCGCAGAATATGATATCTCTAAGCAAAGAGTTCAACAGATTCTTGCCAAAGCAATGCGTAAACTCCGTCATTTTAGTCGCAGTGAAATCCTTATTATGGGAAGAGAGGCATATCTAAAAACTGTAGCAGTTGCTAAACAAGAAGAAAAAAGATGCTACTACGAACGTATTCATGAATTAGAGACATTGATTCGCAAACAAATAGATGCCACTGATAGCGAGTCGGATAATAATAGTGGCTTTGATAAAAAACTGCAGCCAGATTATGTGCTTAATATGAATATACATTGCCTTGATTTATCTACCCGTTCGTGGAATTGTTTATCCCGCATGGGCATACATACCATCAAAGACCTCTTCAGTTATGATAATTTGCATAGAATTAGTGGTATGGGGCAGGTTAGCGTTCATGAAGTACAAGATAAATTAGCTTCATTCATAGAAGCGATGGGACAAGAACGCAGTCAATTGTACTTAAGCTGTAAAAATATCAAACTCTAATAACGCGGCTTTCACCTGCAAAACGCCAGATGCGGAAGGATAGAAAGTGATCTAACTGGCTTTTGCCATTGGCAAAACCGCAGTTATCCAGTGATATAATTACTCGCGCCCATATAAAGGGATGTTTCGCCCAGCTAAACATTCCTTTATTCTTTTCTTCACACATACTTTTACGCGTATCTGGCTAATAGTCACAGAAAAATTATAATTATTATCTAAATACAGAAATATTATTGACTAGAGTATCGATATTTAGTATAATATAGAAGATTAGTTTATACATTTAAGATTAGCAAAACTCCTGTTAAAGCGTGGCGAACAATTTTTCTTTTTATAACTTTAGAAAGGAGGGAGGAACAGGCTGCTGTGCAGCTTAAGCTAACAATGTAGAGCCTAAAAATGAAAGTTAAAAGCATTTTTTACACAAAACCACTACTGTTTTATTGGCAACTTAATGTTATTGTCATTGTTAAAATGCATTATTGTTTATGAAAGGATGGTATTATGAAAAAGATACTCTGGCTTAGTTTATTGTTAGGGCTGATGTTAGTGGCTACGCCGCTTTTTAGCGCCTTCGCCCAAGATACCATGCCAGCCCCCATCGACCCCCAAAGTTGGCAAATGAACAGAGATAGAACTTGGGACGATTTTGTGCCCAACCCGGTTATCGACTGGATGTCCAGCGATTTTAACCCGGAAGGCTTGACGAATCCCAAAGCATTACAAGAGGTGGCCCCCAGCGCCTTTAACCGCGACCCCGCCGATATTTTAACACCGATACGCGGCGCCTTGATCTTGGTCGATTTTATCGATAGACCTTTCATCTCATCCCAGCCTTTGCATAGCGATCTTTTCGGTTTTGGTTTATCTACCGGTAAAGGTTTTGAGAGTGTTATTACTAAAAATCCGGTAATCACCCACCCAGACAGAAATACTCTCGCCGCCTGGTGGGCAGATTATCTAAACAAACAGCTGGTAGGTAATGACGGTAATCATGCCGCCACTATTGATGAATTCTGGCGTGAAAATTCTTATGGTAAATGGGGCGTAGATTTGGTAGGTTTTGGCCCCTATACCTTAAACGGCCTGGAATTACATTATGCCGGTTTAGGCAATGATAATACGCCGCCTATGCTACGTGCCGGCGGTGGTTATAGCCTACTGGACGAAGCTGTTGCTTTAGCCAGAAGCGGCGCCGACGGCAAAGCCCCCTGGAACCCGGATGATTTCGACTTTTTCTTCATACTCCACTCCGGTTATGACGAAAGCGGCGTATGGCTGAATTTTGGTATGATGCAATGGTCGGCCATCACATTGGCCCAAGCCAAGCTGGTTGTTCCCGATGCTTACGGCCCCAAACGCAAAATGGCGGAACTGGAAGCTATTTTCACCGCTAACCCTGAATATGTAGAAAATATGGCGGCGCGCACCTATGGAACAAATAATGCGCCAGCTATGCCCCAGAGTTTTAGGGACGAAGCAAATAAAATAGCCGCCATGAGAACTGCCGGCACATTAAGCTCTTATGAATTCAAATTCCCCGAATCGGAATGGGAATGGGCAGCCGCCAACGGCAATGCCGCAACTACACGTTATGTAGCCTGGACAGCCTGGGCCGCTCACTTAGCCTACTGGTCTGGCGCCGGCGGCACAGCTTATGTTAGCACAAAGTATAATGGCTTATCACGTACATTAAGGCGCTCCGTGCAAGGCGAAAACGACGGCATGGCTACCTTTGCCCATGAATTCGGTCATATTTCCGGCTTAGGCGACAACTACGGCAATCCCTATACAGCCAGGGTAACCGCTAAAACCGAACCTTGGGAATTGATGAGCCGTGGTAGTTTCGCCGGCCCCTTCGGCGACCAGGCCCGCTGGACAGTGCCCGGTATAGAAAGCAGCTCGGTGCCCGTGCACTTTATGGCTTTTAACAAAGGGCAAAGCAGCATCAACTATTATGACGAAGGCGATGTTTTGGTCGTATCAAAAGAAGGCTTGGCTTCCAGTACCCCGGTGGTAGCAGAAATAGTGGCCCGCAACATTCCCATGAATAACAGAAAAGACGCCGCGCATCCCAACGGCTATTATCCCTGGCTGGAAGAATACGGATTAATAAGCCCCAATTTCTATAAAGCTATACGTCTTAATTTCGGCAGTGGCGAATGGGCCGACCAGGCTGTACTTAAAACAGCCGGACACAGCCAATTCCTCAGCCGCTTATCCGGCACTAATGCCAGGATGTTTGTGGAAGTGGTACAGCGTACCGGTTACGACAGCTTCACTCCGGACGACGGCGTGATCATTTCCCGTAATGACTGCGTGGTCGATTCCCACCCCTACGATATCGCTTTAATTGAATACATACAAAAAGATGGTTTCGGGCCCGGCATTGACGATGCAGCTTCTTACACTGTTGGGCACACAGCGCAATTGTACGACGCGGCTTTCCACGCCGGAAAATCCTTCACCGATACCGGTTATTACAGAAGTGAATATGACCCGGCCGACCCGCATTATACTTCTGAAGATCCCCGCTATTATGCCGGCGAAGGCAATTTCTCTTGGCAAAAGAATATGCTTAAAACAGGCAGCCTGCAGCAATGGGAGGATCAGGCTGGCAGAGAAATAGCTTCCGGCGAAACTGTTAACGAGTTTTATGATCCCGGCAATAAATTACATTTCTACATTTTTGAAAAGCATATGAACCCCGGCAAATATGGCGAATTCCTCAGCTATTCCGTTGGCGTACTACATGACGACGGCGTGCCGGTAGGCGGAAACCTTAATGTAAGCTTAGTTGCCTTAGAAGCAGAAGAGCCGCTTAAAGTAGCGGTTGCTACCTACACTGTTACCAATACAGGCGATGCCACCGATATCATCCGCTTAGGCACAAGCGGCTATTTGCCGGGAGTGCTCTTAAATGATCTATATGCTATTGGCGCTGGCGAAACCATTACAGTTAAAGTCTATGTAGAGCTGCCGGGCAGCATCCGCACTAAAAACATCGACGGCGAAACATTAACACTCACCGCTTCTTCCGAATCTAATCCCACCAAAACCGGCTCGGCATCTGTTGATTTAGCCGATCTTATCGTTTACAATTTCCACGTTTGGCTGCAACCGCAAAAAGATTTCGTTAATGCCGGCGAAAATCTCTATGTAGATGTAATGATGCAAGGCAATATTCCTTATACACAAATATTTGTCGAAACGCTTTATGATAACAACCTGTTTGATTTCGTAGGCCATGAAAACCTGATAGGCTGGATGGCTGCTGTGGACAAAGTGAATCCTAATAAACTTGTTATACGCAGCCTAGAGAACCCACCCAATATGATTTTGGGCGTACCCTGCGACCCAGCCATTAAAGTCGTGACCTTGAAGTTTACACCAAAAACAACAGAAAATAAAGAAACCTCTCTTAGCTTTGCCTCTGCTTTAGTAACCCCACAGGCAGGATACATCGGCGCCGGCACAACATTTGGCAAACCCATTCCCATTATCATCAATAAACCGGACGGCGATTTTCCCCTTATAGTATCTTATGAAGGCAAATGGCAAAACGGTTTAACCGCGGTAAGTGTGGAGATAGGCGGGCGTTTAGCTATTCGCGCCGACTACTTCACCGGCAACGCCGCTTCCCCAACCGGCGATATCAGCAGCGCTACTGCGGCCATAGCTTCGAATAAATCTATAACTTTCCAATGGTATATAAACAGCATCAACAACTATACCGGTAAGCCAATAGACCATGCCATGGGTAACGATTATATACCTAATACCGGATCCATAGTACCGGCGGTGCTGCCTCCTTACACTCATTATTATTATTGCGAACTGATCTACACGCCGGATACTGCCAACCCAACAGTACAGGAACATTACTATAGCGATATTCTAAAAGTTACGCTCACCGCCAACAGCTTCCCTACGAACTTGCTAACGCCCGCCGAAACCTCCGGTTGGCAGCGTACCACCAGCAGCGCGGAAGTATACGCTTATTGTCAATCTATAGCGGCAATCAGCGGCGGACGTATCCGCCTGGTGAATATTGGACAAACCGCCGGTAGGGCAACACCCGGCAATCTTTCGGCGCCTCAGAATATTCCCATGTTGATAATTGGTAAACCGGCCCCTGCCGACCCCAGCCAAGTGAGCTCGGATAAAGCGATAGCCCTGATCAACGCAGGCATACATTCCGGTGAAGTAGAAGGTAAGGAAAGCATGCTGATTTTTGCCCGTGAATTTGCTCTGGGCTTACATGACGATTTACTGGATGATGTTGTAATATTGCTTGTTCCCAATTTTAATGCAGATGGTAACGATTATCTGGCAAAACAGCGTATCAACAGCCAATATACGCCTAAATTAGTTGGTTCGCGCTTTAACGGCGCGGCAATCAATCCTTATGTTACCTATAACGCAACCAGTGAAAGCGCCAATTGGTATAATATTAACCGCGACATGACTAAACTGGACGCGAATGAAAGTAAAGCTGTAGTAGATATACTAAACGAATGGGATCCGGTTATCTTTGTAGATTTACATGCCACCAATGGTTCGCTGATGCGGCATTCCGTTACTTTTAACTGGGGCTTGCATCCGAATACCGACCCAGCCATCATGGCTTACAACATGAGTGATTTTGCCGATAAAGCTGTAGGAAAAGATTCCTATCTTTATAATGTACAGGAAAAAACCACCCAGCCTTATGGTAATTTCAGTGGCGGTTCTCTGGTAGCCGGTACCACCCGCTGGAACTCTTTTGAGGATTATCCACGTTATACTACCAATTACGCCGGCTTGCGTAACCGCTTGGCCTTGCTGACTGAAGTTTATTCGCATGACCCATTTACAGTGCGCGTGGATACACAATATGCTTGCGCTTACGGTGTTTTATTAGCCATAGCGGAAGATAAGGTTAAAATTAAAAAACTGATGGCAGACGCAGACGCCTATGCTGTTGGCCGAGAGTTAAACGGTTTGAACCCCGCGGTAGATTTTGTAGCCTTAAACTCCACCATGCAGTATCTGTACGATATCAAAGTTGAAACCTACAAAGCTTCCGCCACCGGTTCCAGCCCCTTAAGCCTGGCTTTACGGGATGATGAAAATGACCGCTGCGGTACTGTATACGCCGGTATAGCCGAATATACCATTCCTTACTATGGCAACTGGACACCCACCACTAAAATGCCCATGGGCGCTAAATATATTCTGGATGCCGATTGCACCGAAGCAGTAGCGCTTTTGGAAAAACACGGAATAAAAGTAGAAGTATTGGCAGAGCCTGCCTATGTAAACGCCGGCGAACTCCAGTGGTTTAAAGGAACACGCAGAGCGCAATCTGCCACATCCGCTATATATGAAGGGCATTTGCGCAATAATTTCACCGGAGATTGGGCATTATCTACAGCCAAAGAGTACTTCCCTGCCGGCTCTTATGTTGTTTCCACCGCTCAGCCCTTAGGCGCTTTAGCCGCTTTGCTACTGGAGCCTTCTTCGGTTGATGGCGCCATTACCTGGAATTACTTTGACAACCAGCTTTCACCCGCTTTGGTACATACTGTACGTTCTCACTATCCTTTCACCACCACAGATACGGGCAGCCCCACCTATGCCATGCCTGTTTTCAAAGTTATGGACTATAAGTGGCCTATAACAGTAGATGATTTCGTGCCGGTAGAGGATATTATCGATGTACCGGAATTTCTCGCCATTGGCACGCCTTTAACACTTACCGGCACAGTAATACCTACAGACGCCACATTCCAAGATATCATTTGGAGCATCAAAGATGATGGCGGAACCGGCGCTACTTTAGTAGGTGATATCCTTAATGCCGTGAATGAAGGATATGTGACCATAACGGCTACTATCATTAACGGCAAGGGTCTGGGTATCGATTTTATTAAAGATTTTATAATTGAAGTGAATAGATTCTATTATGAAGTGTACTTTGTGCCGGATAAATCTTCTTATAAACCCGGCGACACCATTAAGGTAGATTTAATGCTGCATGGCAATATCAATTATTTTAGGTTAATAGCAGATTTCATTTATGAAACTGATCTTTTAACCTACACGGGCTATGAAAACTTAGCAGGCGTGGTGGCGCAGGTTACCACCGATTTGCCCAATTCAGTTAATGTGAAGCACGATCCCTCCTTCAATACAATAATCGGCGAACCTTGCGAACCTCCTGTAAGAATCGTAACATTGTTGTTTACAGTAAAAGACTTACCCACCGACAACACAACTACCACCTTACATTTCACCAATGTGGTAGTTGCCAACCCCTTTGCAGCTTGGATAGGTGTAGTTGCTACCACAAGCAAGGATTTAACAATTGACCTGACAAAGTAAACTATTATATTACAAAACACTTATAAAGAAAGCCCTCTTATGAGGGCTTTCTTTATAGTAATATCTGTGATTTTTCGTTCATATTGCATAAAATGACAAAAATTTCAATATATTATTATTATCAGAATTATTATTGACCAATATGTGATAATTTAGTATAATACACAAATACTGGTAAAAACATGATTAAGCTTTATCAATAAAACTTAGAAAGGAGGAGCTAGCTTTTCGAAGTTTTGCCGACAGTAATCATTATTAAAAGAAAGGGAGAAAAAAATGAAAAAACTAATATGGATTAGTCTCTTGTTGTCTTTGATACTCGTGGCTGTACCACTCTTTAGCGCTTCGGCACAAGACAAGCTGCCGCCTCCTATCGACCCACAAAGTTGGGTGCTCAACCGGGATCTTACCTGGGAAAACTATTATCCAAACCCAGTCATCGATTGGATGACCGAGCTGAACCCCGCTGGGTTAGCCGCCCCTTCGGGTCTCAATAACCCCAATTATCCCGGAACCAATAGACGCATTCGCGGCGGACTGATCATGATCGAGTATTTAGATCGTAAATTCATCAGCCGTCAACCCCAAAACAGCGACCCCACTGGCTTTTATATGTATCGCGCCGACGGTCCTGTTAAATTGGCAGACGGCACTGTTACCGGCAGGGAAGATGAAATCACCAGGAACCCCATTGTCAGTGGATCTCTTATTGTGGCTGCCGCAAAGAAGTATAATAAAGACTATCTCACTTATGATTTTACGGAAAGTGAACTAAAATCCATTACCGATGCTGAAATGGCCGCTGTTACCGACGGGGAATTTTCCCAGTGGTGGGCCGATTATCTCAATAAGCCGCAAACGATCAACAACTATGCCACTATCGATGAATACTGGCGTGAAAATACCTACGGCAAATGGGCCATGGATGTTATTCCCTATGGGCCATTCACCATTCCTTATTTCGAGTTTGAGACCATGGGCTATGATATGAGTTCCAGCTTCCAAACCTATCGCGATGTACCGCCCAGCTTCCGTTCGGGCGCCAGCGGCACCAGTAACTCTTCTACTTTTGACAGTATAGCCATCCCCTTCGCCCGTACCAGCGGCGTACCCTTTGCTCAGCTCGACTTCTTTTTCATGCTTCATGCCGGCTATGATGAAAGCGGCGTGTGGCAGCAATTGGGCATGGCTCAATTCTCCAGCCGGAAAGACATTCCCTATGAACTGGGCCCCGGCCCCCGCATGACGCAGGTAGAAGAATTCTTCACAAAAAATCCAAGCTATCTTACTACCTATGCCAGCAGATACGCCAACAATACTTCCCGTCCCGGCGGCACATCTCAGCCAACTGTCGCACAGTTCTGGTCCGGCGAGCGCGATAGATATGCCGCTATGGTAACTGCAGGAACAGCCGGTCAATATGAGTTTAAACTGCCTCAGTGGGATTGGGATTGGGTAGCCGGTTATAATGACCAAACTCAGAGAAACACCCGTTATGTAGCTTTCACCTGCTGGGCGGCTGCCGTGGGCGAATGGTCTCATATGAGCTCCGCCGCCACCTCTTTAACCGGCGCGGGCAGAACTCTTAGATATTCCACCCAGGGCGAAAACGACGGCATGGGCACCTTTGCTCATGAGTTTGGCCATATCGGAGAATTACCGGATAATTATCAGCTGCAATGGACCATTAATAATAGCCCCCTAACCGAACCTTGGGAAATTATGAGCCGCGGCCAATTAAACGGGCCCTACGATTATCATACCCGCTGGCAAGTACCGAATGTACAAGGCGGCACCATACCAACTAATATGACCATGCGCAATAAAATAGTACTCAAATCCTTCGACGCCGCCACAAATAACCCCTCAAACACCATTTCCGCTAACGGCGCAAAAGGCAACGATATCTTGGAAGTAAGAGTGCAAGATCTGGCTGCTTCTACTCCGGTAGTGGCAGAAGTGGTAGCACGTAATATACCTTTAAACAATAAAGGCTACTATCCGCAGCTAGACCAATACGGATTATTTAGCCCCAATTATTATAAGGGCATACACTTAACTTTTGCCACCGGCTCTACCTCTGCTTACAGGGACCGGGCCACCCGGGTTCAAACGGGCTGGACTTGGACATATACAGCTCAAGCCACCTGGATGGGAGTGGAAGTTGTAGGCATGACAGGTTATGATAGTTTTGCTCCCGACCACGGCGTGATACTGACCCGTATGGCTAATGAAAGCGCCGGTACCGGCACCAGCTATACCTGGAATGTTATCGACTCCCACCTTTATGACATAGCCATGGTAGATTATATGGTACCGGGCCAAAACGGTGCCGCGGACGATTATGTCGCACATGCCTTAGGCAGCCCCTATCAGTTATGGGACGCCTCTTTCCATGCAGGTAAATCCTTTGTGGATACAGGCTATTACCGTACGAAATATGACCCGGCCGACCCGCATTATAACGATGCGCAAACCAGGCAATTGAATTCCTCTAACTATGATCTGCAATGGAAAAAAGGCATGCTCATTCCGGGCAGCCAGCAACGTTGGGAAGACCCCAATGGCCGCGAAATCGCTTCCGGAGATACGGTCAACGAATGGCATGACCCTTACAATGACCTGCATTTTTATATACTAGCATACAATGAGCACGACGGCAGGACGCTGCCGGGCAAAACCACACCCGAGCAATTCATCAGCTACACCATTGGTGTGCGCCATGGGGCCGGCACTGCGGTAGGCGGCGAACTGGACGTTGCCGTTGCCGAGGTAGAGCGCGAAAAACCGCTTAAAGTAGCAGTAGCAAATTTCAATATCACCAATACCGGCAATGCTACAGATATTATCCGCTTAGGTGTTACTGGGTATCTCGATCCCTTACTCTTAAACGACCTTTATGCCGTAGGCGCGGGCGAGACCATAACCGTACCTATTTATGTTGAACTGCCGGGCGATATCCGCACTAAAGATTTAAGCGGCAAGACTATCACCTTAAGCGCTTCTTCCGAAACAAATGGCGGAAAAATTGGCTCTGCCACTATTGCAGCCAGCGACCTCATAGCCTACAACTATAATGTGTATCTGGTTCCCGATCAAAGCGCCATCTACGCTGGGGAAACCGTTAATGTTGACCTTATGCTTAGCGGAGACATTAACTATACCCAAATATCGGCTGAAATAGCTTATGATACCAATTTATTAAAATACGAAGGCTACACTAATCTCGCCGGCATAGTGGCTGCGGTAAGCCCGCTTAACGGAAAAGTTTCCGTACGCAGCGTACCTTCCCTCAATATGGTCTCCGGCGAACCCTGCGCTCCGGAAGTTAAAATCGTTACCTTAAAATTCACGGCTCTTAGCAATTTCAGCGAAGATAAAACCACCACAGCCCTAGGTTTTGCCTCAACATTCGTGAACCCGCCGGCCGGTTCCATCGGTGCCGGCACAGCCCCCGGAGAGGAATTGCCGCTAATTATTTACGATACCATCTTCACCAAGCATTTTAATAAAAACATTGAACTGTATCCCGAATGGATAGGCGTAGACGCGCAAGGTCTGCCCACCACCATGCCAATTTTCAATTATAATAGCGCCGGCAGCTACATTAAAGAAGAAGTATGGGTGGAAGTACCCTGCGA
>WRKD01000190.1 GCA_009778255.1 Bacillota bacterium | reverse complement strand
TTACCGAACCCTCGGCAGAGGTAGATATTTCCTGTTTTATTTGCGGCGGCGCTGGCTGTCGCCTCTGTAAAGGCAGTGGTTGGATAGAAATACTGGGCTCCGGAATGGTGCATCCTCATGTTCTTGCTATGTCTGGTTACGACCCTTTACAACAAAGGGGTTTCGCATTTGGCATGGGTATAGAACGTGTCGCTATGCTCAAATATGGCATCAGCGATATACGCCTGCTTTTTGATAATGATATACGTTTTCTATCTCAATTCTAAGGCTGCTTTCAGCCGCAAATGACAAATATTATTGTGAGGAGCATGTACAGCAATGAAAGTACCATTCAAATGGCTTAAGCGCTATATCGATCTCGATATTAGCGCAATGGAATTAGCAGAACGCTTTACCTTAGCGGGGCTGGAAGTAGAGTCGGTAGAAGAATTTGCCGCCGCTATAGAAGGGGTAGTAATTGCTAAAGTATTGGAAGCTAAACCGCATCCGGCTTCCGATCATATAAGTGTATGCCGCGTAGACAGCGGCGATGCTATACATACCGTAATATGTGGCGCTCCTAATGTTAAAAGCGGTCAAACAGTGCCCTTTGCTAAAATCGGAGCCCGTTTACCTGGTGGTCTTGAAATAGAAGCCAAAACAGCCTTAGGCATGGTATCGATGGGCATGATCTGCTCTCAAGCTGAATTGGGGTTAGATAGCGGCAATCAAGATGGGATTTGGGTGCTGCCGGAAGACCTTCCCTTGGGTAAAGATTTGAACCAAGCACTCGATCTTCAAGATAATGTACTAAACATCGCCCTCACTCCCAACCGCAGCGATTGTTTGGGCTTGCTCAATTGCGCCTACGAAGCTGCGGCGCTGACCGGTTTGCCTGTAATAGAACCGGTATTGGAGTATGAAGAAACCGGTTTACCTATAGACGAATTGCTGTGTATTGAAGTGGATGACGCGGATCTTTGCCCACGCTATGTTGGACGATTAGTACGCGGAATAAAAATTGCCCCCTCCCCGCTATGGCTGCAGCAATACTTATTACAGGCGGGCATGCGGCCTATCAATAATATTGTGGATATCAGTAATTTTGTCATGCTCGAGCTTAATCAACCTCTGCATACCTTCGATTATCAAAAACTGGCACAGCAAAAAATTATAGTGCGGGCGGCTTTGCCCGCAGAAACCATGCAAACCTTAGACGGCAAACAAAGGGTTTTTCGGGGCGGCGAGGTTTTGATCTGCGACGGCGAGAAACCTATATGTATTGGCGGAATAATGGGCGGCACAGAAACAGAAGTAACTGTTGATACCGTAGATGTATTAATAGAATCGGCCTGTTTTAAACCAGAGCTCATCCGCCGTACCGCCCGCGCATTGGGGCTTGTTTCCGAGGCTTCTTTACGCTTTGAAAAAGGCGTCGATATCAGCGCTTGCGATAGGGCAGCCCAGCGCGCCGTGGAATTGATGTTAAAATACTGCGGGGGTACTGCTGCTTGCGGCTCCATAGATGTGGGCAAACAAAACAACTATCCGCTTTATCAAATAATTTTAGAGCAGGATAAAGTTAACTGTGTACTGGGAACTTCCTATAACATGGATACCATTTTACAAGTAATGAATGACCTCTCTTTTACGGTAAACGATATTAAGGCTCATAGCGCCAACATTAGCATTCCAAGCTACCGCAAAGATATCACCCTGCAAGAAGATTTGATCGAAGAAATAGCGCGCTTATTAGGTTACAATAATATACCCGCCACATTGCCCTGTTCTAATGCATGGGGGTCTTTAACAAAAAGACAATGGCAGCAAGAAAGATTACGAGATTTAAATGTAAGCTTAGGACTTTACGAAACAATAAATTACACCTTTATCAGCCCACATGAAGCAGAAAAAATGCTCACAGTAAAAAATCATCCCTGGATGCAACCATTAACACTTGCCAACCCACTTTCTGAAGAACAAAGCGTAATGCGGCTTTCTCTATTACCGGGGCTTTTAAACTGCGCCCGCCGCAATATTAGCCGCCGCAACCAGCATTTAGCGCTGTTTGAATTAGGGTACATTTATATACCGTCGGCAGATAACCTCGCCACAGGCTTTCCCCAAGAGGAAGCAATGTGGGGCTTTCTGCTATGTGGCGCCACCCCATCTTCATGGCAAACACCGGGGCAGCCATATGATTATTTCTATGCCAAAGGTCTTATAGAGCAGGTAGTAAAATGTTTTCATAGCGGAGTTTTAGAATTTAAGCCAGCTCCGCCTGGGCTTTACCCTTATTTACACCCTGGGCGCAGCGCCTTAGTAATGCTGCATGATAAAGAATTTGGCATACTGGGCGAATTGCATCCAAGAGCAGCGGCCAACTACGATCTGCCGCCTGCTACCATAGTGGCGGAGCTAAAACAATCGCCGCTGTTTAATAAATCACAAGAGCCGCTCTCTTCCGATTTACCAAAATACCCTGCCATGGAACGGGATATAGCATTAGTGGGCAACGCAGATATAGCGGCTACTGATATTGAAAATACCATAAGGAAGGCAGCCGGCCCTCTTTTAGAAAAACTGCAACTGTTTGACATATATGATGGGCCTCCCATTATAAAAGGACAGCGTAGCCTGGCTTATTCCTTAAGTTTTCGCGCAATCGAGCGTACTTTAACAGATGCCGAAGCGGATGCAGCCATGAAATGTATTATAAGTGCGCTGGCAAAGGATTATGACCTGAAACAAAGATAAACGAGATATTTACATATTAATTGTTCTAGCGGGGGTATATATAATGCAAAAGGAAACTGTTATCCAGGTAGAGTTAGACGGCCAAACATATGTTTTGCGCGGCTCTGGCGATGAAGAAATTCTACACTCTTCCGCCACATTGGTAGCGCAAAAAATAGCCGCTATACGGGTGCGTTGCCCCAATTATTCCACCACCCGTGCAGCTATGTTGGCAGCTTTACAAATAGCTGAAGAAATGCTGGTTTTAAAGGAAGAATATCGCGATATGCTGAATGCGGCAGATATCTTTCCTTAAGCTTAAGCTTGAGCTTGAGCTTTGATCTTTTAACTTTAGTATTCATAAAACATGAAAGGGGCAGGAATATGAAATTACAGGATATATATAAGCTGGCTGTTCAAATGGGCATCGAAAATGACCCACGCGGAGTTAAAGCAGTACAAAAAGAACTGGAAAAGGCGCAAAAGGCTTTCGGCAAACTCGATGAAGAAGATAAATCTTTTTTTGATGAAGAAACCTTACATAATCCTTATGCCGATACCCGTATACTCTGTGGTGAAGAAGATTTGGAAGTATTAAAGTTATTCTGCGGTGTAGATATAGAGAGCGGTGAAATAGCGGTGGTAGATGCGCTTAATAATCGCGGCGCCAAAATCAACTTGCTTTTAGCGCATCATCCAGAGGGCGCAGCTTTAGCCGCTTTGCCGGATGTTATGCATTTACAAAGCGGGTATCTGGCTAGCGTAGGGGTTAAACCCAACCTGGCAGAAAGCCTGATGGACGAACGTATAAAAGAGGTACGAAAGAGTATTGGCGTCTCCAATCACTTAAGAGCTATACACTCGGCGCAGCTATTAGGGCTGGCTTTCATGTGCGTGCATACCCCTTGCGATAATTTGGTAAATAAATTTGTAGGCGATTTTTTAGCCAAAGAAGAACCGCAAACTCTGGATGACCTGTGTAAAAGCCTGCGTAAAATACCGGAATACCGCTTTTCCGCACAGTATCATAATCCGGCGCAGATCGTCAACGGCAGCGGCGCCTATAGTGTGGGAAAAATCATGATAGATTTTACCGGCGGCACCAGCGGGCATAAAGATAACATGAAAGCTTTAGCTGAAGCAGGTATTTCTACTGTGGTATGCATGCATGCCACCGATGCCATGCTAGAAAGTGCCAAAGCGGCACGTCTTAATATGGTAATAGCCGGGCATATAGCAAGCGACAATGTAGGCTTGAATTTGTTTTTAGATCATCTGGAAGCTGCCGGCATAGAAATTGTAGCAGGCTCCGGATTAATAAGAGTTAAAAGAGATTAGCTAAGGGGAATATTTATGACCGAATTACTTGCTCCGGCAGGCAATATGGAGGCGTTAAAAGCTGCAATAACTAATGGGGCAGACGCTGTATATGTAGGCGGGTATAGGTTTTCCGCCCGTGCTTTGGCTGAAAATTTTTCTGAAGACGAATTGACACAAGCCCTGCATCTAACTCATTTTTATGGCAAAAAACTATATCTGGCCGTCAATACCCTACTCTCAGATCGTGAATTACAGTCGGCTTTAGAGTTTATCGCCAAATACTATAGCCAAGGCCTGGATGCCGTAATAGTACAAGATATGGGCTTATTGTATTTGCTGAAAAAAAACATGCCAGATTTGCCCGTACATGCCAGCACCCAAATGACGGTGACCAATACCTCGGCTGCGCGTTTTTTGGCCCAACAAGGAATAAGCCGCATTATATTAGCGCGTGAGCTTTCTTTTAAAGAAATTGAAACTATTCAAGATAGCGCAGGTGTAGAACTGGAAGTTTTTATACACGGAGCTTTATGCTTTTGTTATTCCGGTCAATGTCTGATGAGCAGTATGATTGGCGGGCGCAGCGGCAATCGTGGTCGTTGTGCCCAACCCTGCCGTTTACCGTATATGTTAACCGATATCCACGGCGATGCAATTAACACCAAAGAACAGGGGCATTATCTGCTTTCTTCCCGCGACCTGGTGGGCTACTGGCGGCTGGAAGAATTACATGAACTTGGTTTAGCCGCTTGGAAAATAGAAGGAAGAATGAAAAAACCGGAGTATGTAGCTACTACCTGCCGCATTTACGGCACTTATTTACGTTTACTTGACCAACGTCGTATCATATATCAAGAAGAAGAAGAGCAACGCCAACTACTGCAAATGTTCAACCGTGATTTTTGCCACGGCTATTGGGATGGTAACCCCGGAGCTTCTTTAATAAGCTACAAAAGACCAAATAACCGCGGAGTTTTCCTGGGCCGTGTACTAAATCGCGTAGAAACGGGGTTGGTAATAAAGGTTGAACAGCCCTTAACGATAGGAGACGGCTTAGAAATCTGGGTAAGCAGCGGCGGTCGCTACGGGTTAACAGTAGAAAAACTCTATAAAGGCGGTGAAGCTGTAGAAGCGGTACCTCCCGGAGAAATAGTTTCCATACCCGCAGCCGCCGGCAAAGCAGGAGACCGCATTTTCAAAACCTATGACGAAAAGCTAAACCAAACGGCGCGCCTTTCCTATGCCAAATTAACGGAAAAAAAAGTAGATTTTGATATTTTTGCCGAGCTAGGGCAACCTTTAAGAATATCTGCTCGCGATGAAGACGGCTATAGCGCCGAAGTTGTTTCCGGCTATATAGTGGAACAAGCTATAACCACCACTTGCGATTGGCAAACCGTACAAGCTCAGTTAGCACGTTTAGGCGGCAGCGGTTATACCTTAGGCGCTTTAAATGGCGAATTAGCGGAAGGGATTATGCTTCCGGTTTCGGTACTTAATAATTGTCGCCGCGATTTAATAAACGCTTTAATGGAACAGCGTCATAATGCCACAGCCCGCCCTTCTCCTACATTACCTCAGGTATGGCCATTAAAATACAAGGAACGCCGTAGAGAAAGCCGCAAGAGTAAACCTCTGGCACTTTCCGCTCTTATAGATAATTCAGAGTTGCTGCCCTTACTGATTAAATCAGGTATAAAAGACATCTATTTCGGTACGGAGGGGTTTGCCCCCGGAAACAGCCCGGATGAGCTAGATTGGCGCGCATTAATCAAAAGTGCCGCTAAAGAGGGGGGGCGGCTTATAGCCAACCTACCACAAATAATCCGCAGCACAGAAGAAGAAGAATGGATAAAACGTATAGCCGACTGGCAAGCTTTACGTATGCCAGCCCTACGCCTTAACCATGGCGGACAATATAACCTGGCAATAGCCGCAGGTTGGAAAGCCCCTTTATATGGTGGTGCTGGATTTAATCTTTATAATTCTCATAGTTATCTGTTCTTTAGTGAACTAGGTTTTAAACGCTTGGCCCTTTCACCAGAACTAAATCTTGCCCAATTAAAAGACCTTGATTCCCGCGGAGCTGAAAAAGAAATAATGGCCCAAGGGGCTCTGCCTTTAATGGTGAGCGAGCATTGCATTTTAGGCGCCTTAACAGGCGGGCATGACGGCAATACTCCCTGTTCATCGCCTTGCCGCACTCAAGAGACCTATGCTTTATGCGATGAAAAAGGTTTTCTCTTCCCCTGTAAAAACGACGCCGCCTGCCGTACTCATATTTTCAATTCGCGGCAATTATGCCTACTTACAGAAATACCGGCTTTATTGACAGCCGGTGTTAAGCGTCTTTGTTTAGATCTGCGTTTAAATGAGAATCATTATGCTCTAAGAGTAGCCGGTTTATTTCAACTGGCAGTAAAAGATGAATGGGGTTATCGTGAGGCTGTAGAAAAACTACCACAAGTGATTAAAGATTATACCAAGGGTCATTTGCATAGAGGAGTATAATGATAGAAAAGTCTTTATATAAACTAGAATACCATAAAATACTTGATATGTTAGCTGATTATGCCGCTTTTGCCTGCTCGCGGGAACTGGCTTATGAGCTTAAGCCGGCCTCAAACCCTCATCAGGCTGCCGAACACTTAGCCGCTACAGAAGAAGCGCGGGAAATTTTGCGTTTGCATCCTAGCTTTTCTCTTGGCCCTCTGTGGGATATCCGGCCTCACTTGAAGCATCTTAATATAGGAGGAATACTTGAACCGGAAGCGCTCTTACAGGTGGCGGCGCTTTGCCGGGCTGCGCGCCTCTCGCGTTTTGCTATTGGTGAATTGAAAAACCATTATCCCATTATTAGCGGCCTGGGACGAAGCCTAACTGTACTAAAAAGCATAGAAAGCGCCATAGAAAAAGCCATTGGCGCAGATAACCAAGTGCTGGATAATGCCAGCGATCGTCTGGGCCAAATACGCCGTCGTATGCGTGTAGCTGCACAACGAATTAAAGAACGTTTGGAAAGCATTATCAGAAATGCTTCCACAAATAAATATTTGCAAGACGCTTTAGTAACCATGCGTGAAGGCCGCTATGTAGTGCCAGTTAAGCAAGAATACCGTAATCAGATACCCGGGGTAACTCATGATGTTAGCACCAGTGGGGCTACCCTTTTCATCGAGCCTTTAGCCGTGTTGGAGCTAAATAATGAGCTGGCAGCGCTTTCCCGTGAAGAGGAATCGGAAATAGCCGCTATACTACGAGGCTTGAGCCTGCTTATTAGCGGTTTTGACGCGGAATTGAACGCAAATTTAAATCTATTAACCGAGCTCGATTTTATCCTATCTAAAGGCAAGCTAAGCCATGCGATGAATGCTTCCTCGCCTAAAATAACTAATACAGGTTCGCTAAACCTAGTGGCGGCAAGGCACCCCCTCATACCAGCAAAACAAGTTGTGCCAATAAGCGTTAAACTGGGAAAAAAGCATACCTCAATGATTATCACCGGGCCCAATACCGGCGGTAAAACGGTTAGCCTCAAGACTATTGGCCTTTTGACTTTAATGGCGCTTTCCGGATTGCATATCCCTGCCGAACCTGAAAGTGAAATACCGTGTTTTAATTGTGTACTGGCCGATATTGGTGATGAGCAAAGTATAGAGCAAAGCTTGAGCACATTTTCTTCTCATATGGTGAATATTGTAGAAATCTTAAATATAGCAAAAGAGAACAGTCTGGTGCTTTTAGATGAACTAGGCGCCGGCACCGACCCCACCGAAGGAGCAGCTTTAGCAATGGCCATCTTAGCTTCTTTGCAGCGGCGCGGCGTTTTTTTGGTAGCTACCACCCATTATAGTGAACTAAAAGCTTTCGCCTATAATCGCCCGGGCTTTATTAACGCCAGTGTAGAATTTGATGTAAACACACTTTCTCCCACTTATCGCTTACTGATGGGTGTGCCGGGCAAAAGTAATGCCTTTGAGATAAGCCGCCGCTTGGGTTTACAAGAAGAGCTGATAGAGGAAGCGGCTGCTTTTTTGACCCAGGAAGACGCACAAGTGGCAGATCTTTTAGCAAATTTAGAGGAACTGCGACGTAAAGTGGCGCAAGAACGTGAAGCAGCGGAAAAAGCGGCCATTGTGACCAAGGTTCGTGAAACTAAACTGCATGAAGAAGGGAAACGTCTGGCTGCGGAAAAAGCAAAAATTTTGCACGATTCCCATGAACAAGCCATGCGAATAGTGGAAGATACTCTCTTACATAGCAAAGCTGTGTATCAAGATATGGTGGCAAAAGCCGCTACCGAGCAAGAGGCAGCTCGGGAATATGCACGTGCGCAAAAGAAACTCAAAGATTGGCGCCAACAATTAGAAGAGGAATTGCCCCAGCCAGTGATGGACGGAGAAGCACCGGAAAAACTGAGTGTGGGGGATTATGTATATTTACCCAAATTACGCCAATACGGTTATGTGATCACCGCGCCGGAAAACAACGAAATTGGTGTACAAGTTGGTTTACTTAAATTGAAGCTTAAAACCGGCGATTTACGCGCCGCCCAGCCCCCAGAACAACGCCCTGCACCGCGTCGCGTAAATCATGGGCAATTAGGTTTTGCCAAGGCACAAGCCTTGGAAACCGAGCTGAATCTGCATGGCATGGATAGTATGGAAGCTTTGGAAGCTTTAGAGAAGTATTTAGACGACGCTTTCATCGCCGGCATAAAAACCCTGCGGATTAATCATGGACGCGGCACAGGCGTACTGCGAAAAGCGGTGCGAGATCATCTGCGCAATCATCGGCTGGTTAAAAATTACCGTCAAGCCGATAATTACGAAGGCGGAATCGGTGTGACGGTGGTGGAATTAGATTTATAAATACAAAAACAAAAGCTATAAAAATGGTTGCATTTTTAAATAATATGATATAACATGAAAAAGGAGGATGATAACTCTAAATTAAAAATATCTAAATCAATTTAGGAGGTGTTAATCATGCAGTTGAGAAAAGCAAAATTTACTACGCGTATAACAAAAAGGGTATTGTCTATTATGCTTGGTTTTATTGGTTTTATAGTATTGGTGGCAACACCGAACATTTTGGCAGCGGGGCAACAAATTATTTTGCCGGCTAATGACGCAACCTTTACTAAGTCAAATATCGGCTGCATGCCAAATAGCACTTTTAGTAAGCAAATAAGCTATCTTTCCCATAATACGGCAACGCTGCCCGATGATGATTTTGTACCCGTAACAGATATCATCGATGTGCCAAACGAAACCACACCGGGAACGCCTGTAGTTTTAACTGGCACAATCGTTCCCGCTAATGCTTCCCGTACTGATATCATCTGGAGTATTAAAGACGCCGGCTTAACCGGAGCAACTTTAAATGACAATATTCTCAGCCCAGTTAACGCAGGGGCTGTAACTGTAACAGCGACTATTAAAGACGGCGCTTTGGGTTATAAAATTTTCAATCTTGCCTCCGGAAACTCACATGCGATGACTATTTTAGCAGACGGCAGCCTATGGGGCTGGGGGTTTAATACTTTTGGCCAGCTGGGCGACAATACAGCCGGAAATATCCGGCTTGCGCCCGTACGAGTAGGAACAGAAATAGACTGGGCTATATTATCACCAGGCCTATATAATACAGTAGCTATAAAAAAAGACGGTAGTTTATGGTCCTGGGGATACAATAAAAATGGCCAATTAGGCGACGGTACAACAATAGACCATCTCTACCCCATGCAAATAGGCATGGACACAGATTGGTCTGCTATAGCTATGGGGAACTTGCATTGCTTGGCTAAGAAAGAAGATGGCAGCCTGTGGGCTTGGGGTTCCAATGAATATGGACAACTGGGCGACGGTTCTACCATTGACCGCCTCTCCCCTAAACGTTTAGGAGAAGCCAATGATTGGGCGGTAATTTCGGCAGGGTATAATCATACTGTGGCTCTTAAAATGGATGGCAGCCTGTGGGCTTGGGGACAAAATTCATTTGGCCAGCTGGGCAACGGTACTGCCACAACGAGCCTATACCCTGTGCAGATTGGCGTCGATACAGACTGGATAAAAATTTCTGCAGGCGGCTATCATAATTTGGCTTTAAAAGCAGACGGCAGCCTGTGGGCTTGGGGATTAAACAGCAATGGGCAGGTGGGCGATGCAAGCATAATAAACCGGTATTCTCCTCAACGCATTGGTACGGGAAATGACTGGGATATAATTGAAGCAGGTGGTAGGCATAGCCTTTCCCTAAAAAAGGACGGCAGCCTATGGACATGGGGACAAAACACTTATGGTCAGCTGGGAAATGGTACGCTAATAGATAGTTCAGCTCCCGGACGCATTGGTACAGCTACCGATTGGAGCATACTGGCCGCAGGAGATTATCATAGTCTGGCACTGACCAAAGATGCCGCATTATGGGCTTTTGGGCAAAATTCCATGGGGCAATTTGGCAACAGCAACACTTCAGGAAGCCTGGTACCGATAAAGATCACAAATTTCGACTATACGGATTTCACTAAAGATTTTACTATCGTGGTAAGAACACCCACAACGGTAGAAGAGGCAATGTATAAAGTCTTCCTCATTCCGGATAAAAAAACTGCCGCAGCCGGCGATACCATTTATATGGATCTAATGCTGGTAGGCAAAATCAACTATTTTCAATTAACGGCGGAACTGGCATTCGATACCGCTTTATTAGAATATGCCGGTTATGAAGATCTGCGCGGTTGGGTGGCGGAAGTTACCAATATAAACACCAATAAAATACTGGTACGCCAGGCGCCTTCAATAAATACGGTTTTCGGTGAACCTTGTAAACCTCCGGTAAAGATCGTGACGCTAAAATTCACCGTTAAATACAGTTTCGCCGGCCCCATCATTAACACAGATCTGATCTTTACATATGTGGTAGTAGGATGCCCGCGCGCCTCTTTTGTCGGGGTTCCTACGGCTATCGGCAAGACTTTAAGCCTCGCCCTTTTAAAAGATTAAGGCAGCTTTAACCCACTCTATTCTGGCTCGTTAGGATTTTTTTGCACCTTGCGTTTTAGCTAAGTCTACCGATCGATTTAAAGCTCCCTGATTTATAAGATTTGCTAATGATATGAAAAAACATCAGTTTTTAAAGCATTTAGCTAAAAACTGATGTTTTTTTATCATTCCGGAAATATATCTCCCCTGCTTTGGCGGCGATAGCGCTCCATCATATCTTTAAATAACTCTCCATTAGATGGCGGAGACCATGTAATAGCATTAGCCCCTGCTTCAATAGTTTCCAGTATATTAGCCGGGCTGGGGCCGCCGGTAGCTATGATAGCAATATTGGGAAATTTTTGACGAATAGAACGCACCAGCTGTGGCGTGTCATGGGCAGCTGCAACATTTAGTATAGAGGCCCCTGCTCTTAACCGGCTCTCTATATCGTCTTTTTCCGAAACTACTGTGATTACAATGGGGATATCAATATTTTCCGCCACGGTAATTACAGTATCATTAGAAGAGGGCGCATTCAATACCACGCCAATAGCGCCCTGATATTCGGCGTGCAAAGCTAAATTAGCTACCCGCCGACCTGTAGTAGTACCACCGCCCACGCCACAAAATACCGGAATATCGGCAGCCATCATTAAAGCATGTGTGATGACCGGCTGAGGAGTAAAAGGATAAACTGCTATTACAGCATCTGCATTACTATTGCGAATAATTGCTACATCGGTGGTAAAAATTATAGATTTTATTCTTTTTCCAAAAATACGAATGCCTCGGCACTGACGTATTTCTTCCGGTAATCTTAGCATATGCTGTCGTAAATTGCCACTAAATTCTGGAATAAACTCCGCGCGCATGTCCACCAGTTTTACCTCCCTTCTATTTAACATGCATCCTCAAAAACTCAAAAACCCGGCACTAATAGTCATTTTGAACGTAGAGAAGAATCTTTAATCCCTTAAACAATATAAATTAGTATTTCGCCTATATCTGTTGATTTCCCTTTTTTGAACAAGAGAAAAGCAGGTTTACCTCTTGATGGTAGAATAATTCTATTAGAATTATCTTCATTATGCTAAGACTTATAGGAAAACAACATTAAATGCCGAATACTATCACTATACATTCTAGCAGGCATTAATCATTTACTACGCAACAACTTTAAAAGCCGTTGTTTAAAGCGTCACGCTGCGTGTTTTTGTTTAAGGGTGCCAAAAGAAAACATTCCACAACTATTCTTTCACTTGTACAAACTTTCCATTTCTATAAGGAGTGATACCTTAATGCGTTGTAAGGTTATTTGCAACCCCAAATCTGGCCGCCATATCTCGGTAAAAAAGCTAGAAAACATCTTGGGGAAACTTGTAATGGAGCATGATATTTCATTTGTCGATGTATGCCATACCAGCGGCGCCGGCGATGCTTGGCAGGCTGCCGCCGCGCTTTCCCCAGATAACTACGATTTTGTAATCGGTGCCGGCGGCGACGGAACCATAAATGAGATCGTGAACGGCTTAATGGAAGGTGGCAGCGGTTTGCCCTTAGCTATTCTACCGGGGGGCACGGTCAACGATTTCGCCTATTATATGGGTTTGCCAAGTGAAGCTAAGGATTTTTGTCTGATGCTACGTCATGGCACTATTCGCGAGGTAGATTTGGGTTTGGCAAATGGCAGGTATTTTATAAACGTTGCTGCTTTCGGCATGTTCACGGATGTAGGGTATAAAACCAAGAACCGTGATAAAAGCATACTGGGCAAATTAGCCTATTCAATGCAGGGTATGCGTTCGGCGCCGGAACAACTGTTTTCCACCATGCAGCTGAAAGCGGTTTGCGGAGCGGAGATTCTAGAAACAGAGGCGCTACTCTGCATTGTAGCTAATTCTAGCAGTGTAGCCGGTGTTCGGCGGTTGATGAATAAAGCTCAAGTTGATGATGGTATGTTAGATGTGTTTTTAGTAACCAAACCTGCCTGGCAAACTTTCAGTGACACCTTTCAAAGCCTGTTCAACGGTGAAGAGCCGCGTATGGGAATGATTTGGCAAAGGCAGATCAACGAGGCTACTTTTTGCATTCAAGATAATAAAACAGTGGATTATGATATTGACGGAGAAAGGGGCGGCGACTTACCACTAACCATAAAGGTAATACCCAAAGCGCTAAAACTCTTCGTGCCCGATTTCGAATTTAAGCAGACCCAAAAAGCGCCGGGAACAAAAAATCTCTCTTAATAGTCTTAAAAAACGGAGAAAAGAGGGGTACATATGAAAAAGATTTTATTTTTAGTTTTTGTTTGTATTTGCAGCATAGTGATCATTAGTAAAGGGGCACAAGCTGCCGAGCCAACCGAAGCCGAAACGGCTGCAAAAGAACTGGCATCTTTAGGCTTATTGCTGGGCAATGGGCAAAGCTTTGCGCTGGAAGAGCCCTGCGATCGTTTACAAGGCGCAGCGCTTTTCACACGGCTACTGGGCAAAGAAGATGAAGCTCTTGCCATAAGCAAAGCACATCCTTTTTTAGATATAACAGCTGCGAACTGGGCAAAGCCCTATGTGGCATATCTTTATAATCAAGGTTTAGCTTATGGAATAGCCTATAATCAATATGGAGTGGGGCAAATGCGCCCTCAACAATTTGCCACCTTCTGCTTGCGCGCCTTGGATTATACGGAAGGAAACATAAACAGTGATTTTATATGGAGCGAAGCCTTAGATTTCATGGTTAAACTACAAATCATCAGCGGCCAAGAACGCAACCGCCAGGCTGCTTTAACGGTATTTCGGCGCGGCGACGCCGTAACGCTTGCTTATGCTACTCTCTTGGCAAGAATGAAAGGAAGCGGGCAAACCCTTTTACAGCACCTGCTTAAACAAGGTGTTATAACAGCTGAACAAGCCATGGCCTGTACCGGATGGCCAGCCGATCTTTTCATCACTTATCCCACAGGGGCCTTAGATCAAAGCTTATTAATTGACTTGGCTAAAGAGCAAGGTTTATGTATATCTGCTCATCCTTATGAGCCAAATCCTCAAGCTGAAGAAGAAATATATAGGCAGCTGCGTTTAACGCAACATACTTTCGATATCTGCATACTCTCGGCAGACTTAGTAAAGCGCTTATACGAAGAAAATTTATTAAGTGGGTTAAAAGCAAGCGATTTCGGAGGGCCGGAGGCATTAATAACTCCACTAAAAAATGATCCCTGCTATGATAAAGAACAGCATCTCTATTATGCCTTGCCGCTGGCTTATGAGCAATACTTACTTTATTATAACAATGCGCAGATTAAAAATCCCGATTGGAGCTGGTTATTTAGAGCCGCATACAGCGGTGGCATATATATGCCTGCCGATCCTGCAAAACTCATACCGCTGGCTCTACATTATTGCAAACTGCCCTATGACAGCGATGATGATAAAAAAATACAACCGGCACTAAAGCTACTCTCGGAACAGGCTAGTGCGGTAACTGCTTATTTAGACGAACACATGCTGAATATAGCGGAGCGTGAGGATGCTATATTAGGCGTTATTTCCAGCCGCGATTTACCGGAGCTACAAAGACGGCAGGAAGAAAACGATGTTTATACCAAATGGCAAGCCATACTGCCACCCACAGGGGCGCCTATGCGAGTCTACTATGCGGGAATTGTTAAAAACGGCGCCACAAAAGCCGCCGCCAATTTCTTAAAAGCCCTAATACAACCAACAAACGCGGCATCCCATGCCCAGCTAGGCGGGTATTTGCCGGCATGGCGCGGCGCAAGCAATTTCCTTGAGGGTACTGTAAAAACCGCCTTTTTACCGGGGGAACGCTGTCTACCCTTGCATTTAGACGAAACCAGACTTGTTTTTTATGAACAAGTTCAACTTAATGCTCTGCTAGATGAAGCCCATAAACTTCCTCAGCCAACAATCATAAGCCTAAAATTTGATTTTAAACAAGATCGGGCTGTTTATCGTAGTTGTAGTATAGATTTTGCCGCCCAAGAAGCCTCCTTATCTTGGGCCGGTACTGTTGACAGTGAATTGCTGCAAACCATTGCGTATAAATTAGATACAGCCCAAGCCAAAAGTTGCGCTAAAGATTTAACACGGCTGGGCATACATTTATGGAAGGAATACTATGACGGGCCGGAAAACGGTTCTGAGTGGAGCCTAGATATTCTTTTTGACACAGGCGAAGAAAAAATATGTTATGGCAATGGCTTACCTCCCACCTGGCCCGATGTAGCTACCGCTTTATTGGATTTATGCGGGACAGAACTCATTCCTCTAAAACTATAGATAAGAGGCGCCCTAAATAGTGGCTGCTGAACAAACACAAATAGCCATATAATGCTGGACTTTTATACATTTTTGTGCTATAATAAACGCAAGGGAAACG